>PACE01000040.1 GCA_002699725.1 Acidimicrobiaceae bacterium | reverse complement strand
CCCGGGCGCGTAGCTCAGATGGCTAGAGCACCTCCCTTACAAGGAGGGGGTCGGGGGTTCAAGTCCCTCCGCGCCCACAACAAGAACCGCAGGTCAGGGGCATAATCGAATGCGTTCGACTAGTACCGGCTGTCCTTAGGTGGAGGTTCCCTGGACTCAGTCGGGTTCAGGTTCTGTACCGCCAAGCCACGTGTTCTTGACGGACGGCGATCTCATCGGCACGCTTCGCCGGCGTCACCGTCGGCGTATCCACGGGTAGGTGGTCGGCCAGTTCCGCCAAAGAGATGACCCGGCCCCTGGCCGCCGGCGCATCGAGGCCCCGGATCCAGCGGTAGGTCACCATGCCACTAGGGCGTCCGGAAGTGTCGAGCCAGTTCGGAACGCCCGGATCAGAGTGGGCGACGACCGCACGGAAACGCCCGTCGGACGAGAGGTGCGCCTGGGTGTGGTTGAGGCTGGTGACCCGGTTGGCGAAGTCTGGCGACTCGAACCACATCGGGGTGTAGAGCTGGATGTCCCAGTAGGCGCATTCAGCGATCTCGCTCTCGATCAGAAAGACCTCGTCCTCTTGAAGTTCGTAGAACCCGAATCCGTAGCGAATGAACGATGACCCGCCATCGGACGGATACGGCGCACCCATGGAGTTGACCCCGACCTGGTCTCGTTGCGTTTCCATCCATTCGGCCCAGTAGCGCATCGACTGCTCCACGATCGTGGCGGCCTCGTCGAGCATTTCTGCCACGTCGGCCCCGGTCAGCGCCTCCGGCGAGATGCCGACCGTGTCAAGGCGATGGACGGTCATCACCGCGGGCTCCTCTGCCGTCCAGGTCCAGTAGTACTCCCGAATATTCAGCATCGATGAGCCGGAGGGAAGTGGCAGCCAAGGGACTCCGTCGCCGAGGGGGGCGCCGCCCAGGAAAATCTCGACTTCGTCGTCGCGACCGATGTCGACGTCGCTGGCCATGAGTTCGGCCAACACGTCATACCGATCCATGTGCATGTCACCACCTTTGACGGTGACCACGAGATCGTCACAGGCGTGCATTCGCCCGCGAATGACATAGCGACCCGAAGGCACGACCCGTGTCCTGCGGGTCACCTGGTTCACGTTGGGGCCACCCCAACACGACACCAGGTCGTTCTGTCGGAAGAAGGCCGGGTGCTCGAGGTCATGGTGCCCGGCCGACCAGGCCAACCATGTCACCACCTGGGTGGCCAGGTGATGAAACCCTTCGACGCGCGTGCGCTCATCCTGAAGGTCGCCTGCGAGGATTGACTCACCAACCACAGCCAAGCGGTCGCAAAACGATCGCCAGGCCGCTCCATCGGTGACGGACAGGCCGGAGGTCATCTGCTCTCCTTCGCGATGCTGAACCGGTCGATATAGCGGCTGAACCGGATCCTCTCTGCTTCCGGATCGAGTCCTAGACCTTCCAAGGAGTGTTCGTGAACTCCCAGCGAACCGCGGGGCCGGTTGTCGAGCCATGCATTGAGGGCCTGGTGGTGTGCATCGGAGAAGGGAAGGCCGAGGTGGTCGTGGAGGCGGGAGACCGCAGCCACCTCGTCGAGCAGGAACTCGTCGAAGCGTTGGTGGATGATGCGGTCAGCGGGCACCGTTCCATTGTCGATCCAACTCATGAGCAGATCGAACTGGCGAAGGAAGTTGTCGATCTCGGCACGAGCGATCCTCGCGGCATCCACCTGGTCGGACCCGTTGGCCCGCAATCGGGAAAGCAGGCTTGTGAGCGAGCTGATCATGGCCAACGGGTCGCGGTGGCAGACGACGACCTGCGCGTCGGGGTATTCGTCGAAAAGCGCGGGCAGGAACTGCACGTGACCCGGGGCCTTCAGCACCCAGCGGTCACCATGCATCCGAGACTGCAGGACCTGCAGGACCACCCGATGCCAGTGGTAGGCGTCGGACATGTCGCAGCCGTGGAACCACGAGGTGTACCCCGGAATCGAATTATGGGCGCCGAAGACATCGGTCCGAAACGAAAAGGCCATTGCATGACCGCACTCCCGAGGCAGTCGTGCGCCGTATTCATGGACCGCATCGAGCCCTGGTGACAACGACGTGGTGAGGCGTAGGTCGTCGTCGGCCAACTGAATTCTCGGGTCCGTGGCCTGACCATCGACCGTGGGGGGTGGCGTCGGTTGCCAGAATTCCCATGCCAGCGGAGCTCGATGGCCGGGAGCGGTGGCCAGGAGTTGATGGGTGATCGAGGTGCCCGCCCGCGGGCTGCCACAGACGACGATCGGTGCCTCTATGACTTCGCCGACGACCTCAGGGTTGGCTCGACGGTGATCCACGAGCATGAGCCGCCCCCTGAGGAGGCGAAGGACCTGCTCGCGGACCCGCCACCTGCCGACCGGGTGAAGGTGGGCCTCCGACTCGAGCGAGGCCAATAAACGGTCCAACGGTTCATGGAAGTCGTCGCCGCCGAAATCATGAAGGCCGGTCTCAGCACAGGCTTCCGCCAGCAGAGCGACCCGGTGGAACGGTTCATGCGCCGCCACTAACTCAGCGGTGTCAATGCCTGCCGAACCCATGTGTTCCAACTCCTGGTCTTTCGTCCCCTCCTACCGACCCTACCGGTCGTCCCATTTCGGAGGTCGAGCCACTCCCAGTAGGGAACCCTGGCCGGCTGGAGCCCCACCAAAATCACAGCCATCCCCCCACACCGCTAATCCCGACAGGCGACTAGTAGCCCCTTCTGGACGTCCTGCTGGTCAGGACGTGCGGTCACGGATCGATGAGGACGCCCGGGTTGAGGATGCCGTTTGGATCGAGCCGCTTCTTGACCGCGCGGATCGATTCGGCAAACAGTTCCGGTCGTTGAACGTCGTAGGCGCCCGGCCGGTGCATTCGCCCAACAGCGTGATGGTGAGTCGACGTGCCGCCGGCTGAGACAACCGCTTCGTTCGCAGCGTCTTTGATGGTCTGCCACTGTGAGATCTCGCTGCCCTGGGTGCCCATCCCGAACCACGTGTAGTAGGGGGCGGGACCGTCCGGGTAGACGTGGGTGAAGCGACAGGACAGCGAGTGGTGTTCACCGAATGTTTCTGCAAGTGCGGCGCCGACCCTTTCTCTGACCGCCGCGTCGAACGCCGGCCACCGGTCCCAGGTAATCGCCGTTTCGAACGTGTCATTGATCAATCCGAGTGATGTTTCCACCCCGTTGCCGACTCCGATGAACGAGTCTCGCCACGCGCCGACCGCACCACCGCGCCCGGTTGGGTTTCCGGTGCCGTCATCGACCTGGATCTCCTCGTCGGGAATCTCCCCAGCGGCGTCCCGGGCGATCTCTACCGCCTGGGCGATGTTGTGGCGCTGGGTGAGCTCGGCGCTTTCGAACCCCACGATCACCAGTGAGTTCTCCCCGTCGAGTCCCGCAGCGCGCCCGGCTTCGTCCGGGTCGAGAATTCGGAGGTTCGCCGGCCACAACTTGGCTTGCACAATCTGGCGAACCGCCTCGCAGCCGGCTGCCCAGGTTGGGAAGGTGATTCCCGCAGTTGCCCGGAAGGTCGGCCGCTTCTGGATCCGCATCCAGGCCTCCGTGATGATTCCGTAGATGCCCTCGGAACCGATCACCATCCGGTCNGGGCTCGGACCGGCGCCCGATCCGGGGAGGCGCCGTGACTCCCACCAACCGGCTGGGGTGATCATCCTGGTGGACTCGACGAACTCATCGATGTGGGTGTGGTTGGTGGCGTAGTGGCCGCCCGAACGNGTGGCGATCCACCCGCCAAGCGTCGAGAATCGAAATGACTGCGGGAAGTGACGAAGCGTGTACCCGCGTGGGCGGAGTTGGTCTTCAAGGTGGGGGCCGAACACTCCGGCCTGGATCCGGGCGGCGCGCGAAACCTCGTCGATTTCCAGNACCTGGTTGAGTTGGCCGAGCGAGATGATGACGGTCGGTCCTCGATCTTCAGAGGGGGCAAGGCCCCAAACAACCGAGGATCCACCCCCATAGGGGACGGTGACGTACCCGTTCTGATCGCACCAGTCGAGTGTGGCGACAACCTCTTCTTCGGTTCGAGGGTGGGCCACGACGTCCGGAGGGTTCGGAAAATCGAGATTGAAGGCGCGAACCCGCTCGGTGAAATGCGCGCCGTAGGCGTAACTCGCCCGGTCGTACGTGGAGGTCGAACACCAGTCGGCAACCGAGTCGGGAACCTGGATGCGAGGGGGTCGAAGTTCCGCGTCCTCGGCCTTTGGCACGGGTCTCGCGGTTACCGAAGTTCCGAATCGCTCCGAGAGGTGTCGGGCGAACTTCGCGCGCTCGGCATCGGTCGGCTCCTCCGATTCCATGCACCACGCCCAGAATGACTTGCGGTCAGCGGTGGCCACGGCGAGATCCTAGAAAGCACAGTGCCGGATTGCCCAACTGACCACTACTTCCCAGATTCCCAANTCGGTCGGACCAGAACGCTCCCTCNGGGGCCGGAGCAACCCCTTGTTGGCCGGTGCCTGTCACCTGGCCAATGAGCGGGTTCTAGGACTTGGTACCGAACAGGCGCTTCAGGAATCCCAAAGGCCCCGACGTCGAGTCGGCAGACACCCGGTACACGCTGTCCTTGACCCGTACCCGGCCGTCGATCCCGACCGCGACCTCGTCGCCGGGGCCAGCCGAGTCGACCGGTTCGTGGTCGATCTGCATCGACCGGACCGTCTGGGTGAAGTCCGTGGTGTGGCCCTTGATGCGGATGGTGTCACCGACGCCCAAACCACCTTCGGAGAGTGCCAGCAGGGCCGCACCGGCCTTCTGCCACTGGTGGACCACGGTTCCGATCAACGACTCAGCCACGGCTCGTCCTCCTCGCTCGGGTGACAGCAGTCGCGTGCACGGCCTGCTGCCGTTGTGGGATGACCCTACTCCGTGACCGTGATCCAGTCTGGTGTGACCCTCTCGGTGCCGGGAAGGCAGCCGGGATGCCGGCAGGGCAGGGGTTTCGGCTCGAACCTGCGCGAGGCCCGTTGCTTCTGGCAGGCTTCAGGCCTTGGCCCCGACAACCCTGACCCACCACCCCTCAAACCTGCCGACATGGTGATCCCCGAAGACCTCATGCAGCGGCTGGCGGCGGCCGACTTCCGTACCACCGTGGAGTACACAGGGTCGCTCGAGCACCAGTACGTCATGACCCACTTCAGGGAGGACTACCCGTCCCTGTGGCTCGACATGCGGGAACTCATCGCCACCACCGGGGTCGTCCGGCCGTTCCGCGGGAGCCGTGAGGAGTGGAGGTACGTCGACCTGCCCGACGGGTACACCTACTGGGTCATGCCCGAATGGGCCGTGGACGGCTGGGAGGAGGGCTTCGACCCGGATGACACCTACGTACTCAACCGGCAGGAGACGCCGAAGCACCTCAGGGCCGGGGCTGGATGAAGCCCCGCAGGCCAGGTCCTAGAGGCCCAGCCGGGGTCGGAGCCAGGCGCTGATCTGGGCGATGGCCTCGTCTGCCTCGGGCATGTTGCCGGTGAAGAGCTGGAACACGTGCTGCATCTCGGGGAACACGTCGAGCCGTACCTCGACGCCGGCCGCCGCCGCCGACTCAGCCAGCCGGGTGGAGTCGTCGAGCAGGGTCTCCTCGTCGCCGACCTGGATGAAGAGCGGCGGGATGCCGGCAAAGTCGCCGTAGAGGGGCGCTGCCAGCGGGTCGCGGGCGTCGTGTCCGGCGAGGAACATCTCGGCCATGTCCTTCAGGCCGATCTCGTTGACGATCACGTCCACGTCGGCCCTCGTCGTCATCGACTCGCCGATGGCCTCCATGTCGACCCACGGCGAGATCGGAACGCCGGCCACCGGGAGGGGGGTGCCGTCGTCGCGCAACTTGAGGAGCGTCGACACGGTGAGCCCTCCGCCGGCGGAGTCGCCGCTGACGGCGAGCCTGTCGGCGCCGAATCCCTGGTCGAGCAGCCAGCGGTAGGCGGTCGTGCTGTCGTCGACCGCAGCCGGATGCGGGTGCTCGGGGGCGAGGCGGTAGTCGACGCTCAGCACGCGACAGCCCACGGCACACGCCAACTGACCGGTGAAGTTGCGGTAGCCCGTGGCCGAACCGATCACATAGCCACCACCGTGCACGTACATCACGACATGGTCGCTCGAGCCTTCCTCCGAGTCGGCCCAGATCGCCGGCACGCCACCGGCGTCCACCTCGGTCCAGGCAACCCCGTCGGGAGCCACGGTCATCATGCTGGCCGCCATCTCGTACTGGGCCCGCTGCTCCTCGACCGACTGGGCCCCACCGACCGTTTCGCTGAGGAGTCTCAACTGCTCCTTGATCGCCAGTGCCTCTGGAGACGCCATCGTGCTACCACCTATCCCTCTTCGATCTGCCTGTCGTGACGGCCGGTCTAGCATCCGAGGCGCTGACGGTCCACGGGAAGGACCTCCGACAACGGCCCTCCCGACGCCTCAGGCCGGCCGCTTCCGCGGGAGGCGGCCGGCGATCCAGAGGGCGGCGGCGATGAGCAGCACCTGGACGAGTGCCCGGAACAGGTGGCCGTTGGTCCCCAGGTTGGTCTCGCCGATCGTGATGTCGTTGACCCACATGTTGAGGTTGCCGACGTAGAGCACGACGAGGAGCACGGCGAGTGCAGTGCCCGCCCGGCGGCGGTGCCCCCGGTCCAGCATCAGGGCGACTCCGATGCCGATCTCGGCGACGCCGCTCACGTACACCCAGGCCGTGGCGTTTCCCAACTGGCCGGGAACCAGCGGTTCGAACCAGCCGGGGTCGACGAAGTGCATGACGCCCGAGGCGGCCATCCCCAGTCCCAGGAGGACGGCGAGCGGCCCCTTGACACGTGTCGACATGTACCGAGTCTCGCGCCGGAACGGGTGTCCCGTGGACGATCGGCGATCCCCCTTCACTACGCTGCGGCGCGTTCGACGACGACACGAGAGGAACCCGCAGTGGAACTCCAGGATCCGACCCTTCTGAGAACCCAGGCGTACGTCGGTGGCGAGTGGATCGATGCCGACTCGGGAGCCACCTTCGACGTCACCGACCCCGCCACCGGCGACGTCGTGGCGAGCGTCGCCGACCTCGGCGTCGACGAGACCCGCCGGGCCGTCGACCTGGCCGAAGTGGCCCAGAAGGCATGGGCGGCACGCACCGCAAAGGACCGCGGGGCCGTCCTGCGACGCTGGTACGAACTCTTCCTCGAGCACAAGGAGGACCTCGCCCTGATCATGACCAGCGAGATGGGTAAGCCCATCGGCGAGTCCCGGGGCGAAGTCGTGTACGCGGCCAACTTCATCGACTGGTTCGCCGAGGAGGGCAAGCGGGCCTACGGCGAGGTCATCCCCACCCATGATCCGACCAAGCGACTGCTCGTCCTCAAGCAGCCCGTCGGCGTGGTCTCTGCCATCACGCCCTGGAACTTCCCGCAGGCCATGATCACCCGCAAGGTCGCCCCGGCCCTCGCTGCCGGTTGCGCCAGCCTCGTGCGTCCGGCCAGCGAGACCCCGCTGAGCGCCCTCGCCGCCGCCGAACTGGCGGACCGGGCCGGCCTGCCCCCCGGACTGCTCAACGTCATCCCCGCAACGGACAGTCCCACCGTCGGCCGGGAACTCACCACCAACCCGATGATCCGCAAGATCTCCTTCACCGGTTCGACGCCGATCGGCAAGCTGCTTCTCGGCCAGGCCGCCGGCACCGTCAAGAAGGCCTCCATGGAACTGGGCGGCAATGCCCCGTTCATCGTGTTCGACGACGCCGACATCGACGCAGCCGTTGAGGGCGCCATCGTCTCGAAGTACCGCAACAGCGGCCAGACGTGCGTGTGTGCCAACCGCTTCCTCGTCCAGGACGGCGTCTACGACGAGTTCGCCAAGAAATTCGCCGAGGCCGTCGCCGATCTCAAGGTCGGACCCGGCATCGACGAGAGCAGCGAGATCGGCCCTCTCGTGAACGAGGACGCCATCGACAAGGTCGAAGAACTCGTGCAGGGCGCACTCGCCGAGGGCGCCGGAGTGCTCACCGGTGGCCGACGCCATGCCCTCGGGCGCACCTACTACGAAGTCACCGTCCTCGTCGACGTCACCCCCGACATGGCGATCCACGGCGAGGAGATCTTCGGCCCGGTTGCGCCACTGTTCCGGTTCTCCACCGAGGACGACGCCATCGCCATCGCCAATGACACCGAGTACGGCCTGGCCGCCTACTTCTACGCCGCCGACATGGGGCGCATCTGGCGGGTCAGCGAGAGCCTCGAGTACGGCATGGTCGGCGTGAACACCGGCCTCATCTCCACCGAGGTGGCGCCGTTCGGCGGCTTCAAGGAGTCGGGCATCGGCCGAGAGGGCTCCCACCACGGCCTCGACGAGTACCTCGAGACCAAGTATGTCGCCATCGGCGGCATCTGAGCCGACCGCTAGGGGAGTCCGGCCCCCGGGCTGTCGACGCGGGTCGTCCAGATGGCGCCGGCTGCCGAGCCGGCCGAGTCCGCCGTGAATCCGGGAGAGGTGAGCACGAAGAGGGTCCGGCCGTCCTCGCCGCCGAGGATGCAGGCGAAGGCACTTTGCGGAGTGGCACGCCGCTCGAGGATCTCGCCGCCCTCGGCCACCCGCACGACCTCGGGGGCGGCAGCGTTGGCGAACCAGATGGCTCCGTCGTCGTCGAGGGAGCAACCGTCGGGCGCAGTGCCCTGCACCTCGGCCCAGGTCCGCCGCTCGGAGAGGGAACCATCGTCGCCGATCGTGAACGCCGTGTAGCACTGGGCCATCGTCTCGCCGACGATCAGGGTCGATCCATCAGGGGTGATGACCGAACCGTTCGGGAATCCGAGTCCCTCGGCGGCGACCTCCACGCTTCCGTCGGCTCGGACCAGTGCAAGGTCGGCGCTGGCCGGACTGGCACGGTTCTCGAGGTCGAAGCCGAAGTTGCCGACGTAGGCATTGCCTCGAGCGTCGACGACCATGTCGTTGCAGTGCCAGGCAGCGACTCCCGATAGGTCGGCATGGATCGAGAGGTCCCCATCGGCCGTTGCCCGAAGTACCTGGCGGCGGGTCATCCCGACCACCAGGAGCGAACCGTCCGGCAACCAGCCGAGCCCGGACGGCTGTTCGTCGCCCAGGTCCAGGATGGTCTCACGCTCTCCGTTGGAGGACACGGCGTAGACCTGATGCTGGAAGAAGTCCGAGTACCAGAGTCGACCGTCGTGCCAACGCGGACCTTCTCCGAAGTCGAGGCCATCGAGGAACTTCTCGAAAGTGGACATGGAACCCCCTTTGTCGTAGGAGAGCGTAGGCAGGAGAAGGATGCGGGGCCCATGCGAGTGGTCGACGATCGGGGGTACCCTTCGTCAGCCCCCTCCGCTACGGTCGGGCGCTACCACTTCCTTCCGCCGATCTGAAAGACTGCCGTTATGCGACGACACATGGTGACTGCGACGGCCCTTGTGGCGATCCTGGCCCTAGGTGCCACCGGCTGTGGCCTCCTCCAGACCAACGACGACGAGATCGAACAACTCAGGGCGGAGATCATCCAGTTGCGCGAGGACCTGATCGACATCGAAACCGAGGTGTCCGTGCTGGCATCGGTACCACAGCAGACGACGACCACCACCGAGGCCTCCGGCGCGTCCTCTGACTCCACGACGACCACCACCGAGGCCTCCGGCGCGTCCTCCGACTCCACGACGACCACCACCGTGGCCTCCGGCGCGTCCTCCGCGACTACCACGACAGGTCCCACCACCACCGTGGCAGCCATCCCGGTCGTCGACGAAGAGGCCGTCCTGACCTTCGCCTACGAGTGGGGACCGAGCGAAGAGGCCGTTGCGCTCCAGACGCTGCTCGGCATCACCGCCGACGGCTGGTACGGCGGGGGTACACAGGCGGCCCACATCACCGAACTCGAGGCCCGGGGCCTTCCCCTCGACACAGCCCCGAACCGTCCACCGGAGACCACGGTCCCACCGGAGACCACGGTTGCACCGGAGACCACGGTTGCACCGGAGACCACGGTTGCACCGGAGACCACCACGACGGTGGCCGGTACCGAGGAGACCACGACCACGGCCGCTGCGGAGACCACGACCGACGGCTGCTGCGGAGACCACGACCACGACGGCTGCTGCGGAGACCACGACCACGACGGCTGCTGCGGAGACCACGACCACCACCGCTGCCGCCTAGCGGCCGACACCGGGGTCCTGCCCCGGTCAGGTCACCGTCACACTGATTTCGTGGTACCCCTCGGCGCCGTTGGGCGCCGGAAACACGTGAGTTCCAGACTGCACGGTGCCGTCCGCGCCGATGGCCCGGACCCGGATACCGAACCTGCCCGGTGTGGCCTCCCACAGGAAGAGCCACTGCACCCAGGCCTCGCCCTCCTGTCCGGGGGCCTNGTNCNCGGGGGCACCGGACTCGCCGATGCGGCAGGGCTGCCACGGGCCGGAGTCGATCGAGACCTCAACCGCAGCGACGCCGACATCCGGGTACCAGGCCACTCCGGCGATCGGCACGCTGCCGGCGTCGACGCGGCGCTGGGCCGGCACATCGATCCGGGACGAAATCTTGATCGGAGCGTCGCGGGACCAGCCCTTGTCGATCCAGAAGCCCTTGCCGTCCTCCCACCGGGTGAGGTCGAGTCGGAAGAGCCANTTCACCGCCGAGACATAGCCGTACAGGCCCGGGATGACGAGACGGACGGGGAAGCCGTGCTCGAGTGGTAGCGGCTCGCCGTTCATGCCGAATGCCACCAGGGCTCTCCGTCCGTCGAGTGCCGTGTCGAGAGGGAATCCGGCCGAGAACCCGTCGACCGACCAGGCCATGACCTGTTCGGCGACCGGGAGCGGCTCGGCCAGTGCCAGGACGTCGCTGAGCAGGACGCCGGTCCAGACGGCATTGCCGATGAGGGGGCCGCCCACCTCGTTCGAGACGCAGGCCAGTGTGACGGTGGCGTCGACGACGTCCATGGCGAGGAGGTCGTCGAAGGAGAGCGACATCTCACGCTTGGTCAGGCCATGGATCATCAACGACCANTCAGTCGGTTCGATGACGGGCACCGTGAGGGCCGTGTCGACCCGGTAGAAGTCGGGGTTCGGCGTGATCCAGGGTGACAGGCCTTCGATGTCGGGCAGCTTCGAGAGCGGTGCCGCGGTCGTGGTGGGAGGAGTGCTGGTGGTGGGAGGAGTGCTGGTGGTGGGAGGAGTGCTGGTGGTGGGAGGAGTGCTGGT
>PACE01000039.1 GCA_002699725.1 Acidimicrobiaceae bacterium | reverse complement strand
CGGGATGACCAGCCTCGTCGGCGCCAACCTGCTCTACGAGATGCTCTGCGTACTCCCCGGTGTCCAGACCAGGGGCTGATACCGCCCCGGCGGCAGCCGACGGCAGACCGAGACTCCTCCCCTACTTCCTGATCCTCGGCGGGATGTCAGCGGGCCTGGCATCGATCATGACGATGCTGGCCGAGTTGCGGAGCGAACTCGGCTTCTCGGAGGCAGGTATCGGCCTGGCCATCGGCTCCGGATTTGGTGCCGCCTTCATCGCCACTCTGGTGATGGCACCCCATGCGGACCGGGGGAAGGCCCCGAGGCTGTTGCAGGCCGGGATCGCTCTGGGCATTTGCGGCTTGGTCCTGCTGGCCGTCGGCGACCAGTTGTGGCACTTCGTCATCGGACGCATCGTGTTCGGCTTCTCACTCGGGACCGCCGGGCCGGGTGNCCGACGCACTGTCATCGTGGCCGACCCCGACAACCTGGGTCGCAACNTNGGNCGACTCGGCGCCTGGGACGTCGGCGGCTTCGTCGTCGGCCCGCTCCTGGCCGCCGTTCTCAACNNCCTGGGTGGCTTCCGGTTGACCTTTTGGNNGTTTGCCGGGCTGCTCNTCCTGCTGCTTCCCATGTCGTTCCGGGCNCAACCCGACACGGGNGCAAAGGACACCGAAGGCCTGGGATTTCGGGGCCTATTCNGGATTCGTCGCCTNNTCGGCGCCTTCTTNNTCGTTGCCGCATACTTCGTCTTCATCGGCGCCATGGAGGCGGTCTGGATTCTCGAACTCGACNCNCGTGGNGCCTCGAGCATGGTCATCGGCATCGGACTCACGNTCGCTGCCCTGCCNATTNCGCTCCTCNCCCCGTGGGGCGGCGTCCTGGCCCAGCGCTACGGTGCCCGCCGCTGGGCGATCGGCNGCCTGTCGCTGCTCAGCCTNGCAATCGTCTTCTACGGNATCGTNCCGGGCGTGATCTGGCTCCTCGTCGTGACCATGCTCACGTCCGTCATCGAGGGCTTCGGCTTCCCATCNGNGCCGATGTTGGTCGCGGCNGCGGTCACCGAAGAACGCCAGGCATCGGCGCAGGGCCTCATGGGCGCCGTTGAACTCGCCTCGGGCGCCGTCGCCGCCATCTCGTTCGCCGCCCTCTACGGGGCCACCGACGACCTGACGGTCTGGATCGTCACCGCCGTGGTCATGGCCGCCCTGCTGGCAATCGGCGCTGTGCTCACCCGTCCCCCGGATCGCCAACCCGTGCGACCCGGCGTACCCTTCGGCCTGATCAGGAGGCTCTTCGAATGACCAACGCACTGCTGCACCCCTTCGCCCCGGTGGCAAAGCCAATGTCCGACTACATCAACATCGTNCGCGGCTCGGGGTCGCTCGTCTACGACGACACCGGCAAGGACTACGTAGACGGACTGGGCAGCCTCTGGTACTGCCAGGTGGGCCACGGNCGCACCGAGATCATCGACGCCGTCGCCGACCAGATGCGCCGGATCGAGGCCTACAACATCTTCGACCCGTTCACGAACGAGCCGGCCGACCGCGTGGCAGANATGATCGTCGAGCGCTCCCCGTTCCCCGNTGGCCGGGTGTTCCTGGGNTGCTCCGGTTCGGAGGCCGTCGACACCGCCATCAAGATCGCCCGCCAGGCGATGCAACGCCGNGGACAGACCGAGCGCCAGGTCGTCGTACGCCGCACCAACGGCTACCACGGCACCAACTTCGGCGGCACCTCCGCCCAGGGCATCGCCCCCAACCGGGAGGGCTGGGGCGACCTGGTCCCCCACTTCGTCGAGGTCCCCCACGACGACCTCGAGGCCGCCGCCCAGGTGTTCGCCGACCAGGGCGACCGGATCGCGGCGATCATCACCGAGCCCGTACAAGGCGCCGGCGGCGTGTTCCCACCGGTCGACGGCTACCTCGANGGCCTGCGTCGACTCTGCGACCAGCACGGCGCCCTGCTGATCTTCGACGAGGTCATCTGCGGGTTCGGCCGCACCGGCGAGTGGTTCGGCGCCCAGACGTTCGGGGTTACACCCGACCTGATCACGTTCGCCAAGGCCGTCACCTCCGGCTACCAGCCTTTGTCGGGCGTCGTCTTGTCGCGCGACCTCAGCGCCGAGTTCGAGGAGCCAGGATTCCTNCTGCGCACGGGCTACACCTATTCGGGACATCCGGCGGCCTGTGCCGCAGGCNTCGCCAACATCGAACTGATGGAGGCCGAGGACCTGGTGGTGCGTGGCCGCCACGTTGGCGGACAGATCCGCGACGGGCTCGAGGCCCTCGTCGGCGACGGCCTGATCGAGTCGTGGCGCGGGATCGGTGCCGTCTACGCCGCCGAGTTGGGACGCGACAGCATCCCGGTACGCAACGAGATCCTCGCCAACGGGGTCATCGTCCGACCGATCGGCACCTGCCTGGCCATCTGCCCGCCNCTCGTCATCTCCGACGACGAGGTCGGCCGCATCATCGACACCATGGCGGCAGCCTTGAAGTAGCCGTTCGGGGGCTGGTGTCAGCCTGTCCCCCAGGAGAACGTGAGCTTCTCCATCTTGAGGATCGAGAAGACCTCGGTGGCGGCCACGCCGTCGATGACGCGGATGCGGTCATTGACGAGTTCGAGCAGGGCATCGTTGTCAGTGCAGAGAAGTTCGGCGAGCACGTCGTAGCGCCCGGTGGTGATCAGCACGTATTCCGACTCCCCCATGGCCGCCACGGTGGCGGCCACGCCCCGGACGTCGCCGGTCACGGTGATGCCGACCATGGCCTGTGTGGTCAGGCCCAGGCTGAGAGGATCGGAGACCGCCACGATCTGGAAGACGCCGCGTTCGAGCAGGCGATTCACCCGCTGGCGTACGGCCGCCTGCGACAGGCCGACTTTCGGCGACAGTTGGGCATAGGCCATGCGGCCGTCGACCTGGAGCTCGCGGATGATCGCCTTGTCGACGTCGTCGAGGGCGAAGATCTCACTCCGTGGTTCGGACATGTCGGTCAGACTTCCAGTTCCGCCATGGCCTCGGTGAGCGCCGTGCGCAACTTGGCGTTGATCTCCTCGAACTGCTCCGGACCGGCGATGAGGGGCGGCGAGAGTTGGATGACCGGTTCGCCCCGATCGTCCGCACGGCAGATGAGGCCCAACTCGAGGAGTCGGTTGGAGAGGAATCCACGCAGCAGGTGCTCACGCTCATCGTCGCTGAACGAGGACCGGGTGTCCCGGTCCCGCACCAGCTCGATGCCGTAGAAGTAGCCCTCGCCGCGGATGTCGCCGACAATCGGAAGGTCCATGAGGTCGTCGAGGGCGGCCCGGAAGGCCACCTCGTTGGCCTGCACATGACCCACGATGTCCTCGTCCTCGAAGATCTTCAGGTTGGCGAGCGCCACGGCNCAGCTCACCGGGTGGCCGGCGAACGTGATGCCGTGGAGGAACGANTCNCCGGTGCCCACGAACGGCTCAGCGATCCGGTCACTCACGATCATGGCGCCGAGGGGCGCGTAGCCGGAGGTGAGGCCCTTGGCCGACGTGATGATGTCGGGCTGGTAGCCGTAGCGCTCGCAGCCAAACATGTGACCGATGCGCCCGTAGGCGCAGATGACCTCGTCGGAGACCAACAGCACGCCGTGGCGGTCGCAGATCTCNCGCACCCGGTCGAAGTAGCCGGGCGGCGGCACGAAGCAGCCGCCGGCGTTCTGCACCGGCTCGAGGAATACCGCTGCAACGGTCTCGGGGCCCTCTCGCAGAATGGCCTCCTCGAGGGCATCGGCGGCGTGGAGCGAGCAGTGAGGCTCGTCCCGACAGGTCGGGCAGCGGTAGTGGTTGGTCTCGGGCACCTTGACGGTGCCGGGCACCAGCGGCTCGAAGATGGTCTTGATCGACTCGAGTCCGGTGATGGAGAGTGCACCCATGGTCGTGCCGTGGTAGGCGAGGTTGCGGCTGATGGCCTTGACGCGGTCGGGCTGGCCGATCTGCTTGAAGTACTGGCGGGCCAACTTCCAGGCCGACTCGACCGCCTCGGAACCACTGGTGGTGAAGAAGACGCGATTCAGGTCGCCGGGGGCCAGTGAGGCCAACTTGGCCGACAGTTCGATGGCNGTGGGGTGGCCGTAGGTCCAGATCGGGAAGTACCCGAGCGTCGCCGCCTGGTTGCCGGCAGCGCGGGCCAGTTCGGGGCGGCCGTGGCCCAACTGGCTGACGAACAGTCCCGCCAGGCCGTCGAGGTAGCGGTTGCCCCTGGTGTCCCAGATGTAGCAGCCGTCACCCCGCTCGATGATGTGCATGCCATCGACGTCGTTCTTGAGCACGCTGAAGTGTCCCCACAGGTGCCTCTCGGCCAGTTCGGCCAACCGCTGGTGCTCGTCGGTCATCGTCTCGTCCTCACTTCATGGGTNTTGCTCATGTGGTCTGTCCGGTTCCGGACGGGGACCTGTCGGCCCCGGGGCGCCATGCCCCGGGGCCGACAGTCCGGAAGTCCCGGATGGGAAGTTCGCCGAATCAGCTACGAGCCCTCGACAGGGCGTCCGTGAAGTTGATCTCGAAGTCNCCGGTGTCCTCGATGAACTCGAGCAGCGACATGTCCGTCGGNTAGATGATCGGGTTCTCCAGCACCTCGGCGTCGATGAGGCCTTCCTGCTGCGAAGCGCCGTTCGGGCTGGCATACCAGTTGTAGTTGGTCAACTGGGCGCCGTTCTCCGCGTCGAGCAGGAAGTTCATGAACGTGAACGCTGTGCACGGATGCGGAGCGTCTGCGAGGACGGCCATGTTGTCCACCCAGATGGTGCCGCCCTCGTCGGGTACGAAGTAGTCGTACTCGCTGTCGCCCTCTTCNAAGCCCCAGAGGAAGTTGCCGCTGTANCCATGGCCGACGACNGACTCNCCNGTGACGATCAGNTCGTCGTACTGGTCGGAGTCGAAGGCAGCCACNCGGCTGACGGCGTCGGCGATGANCGCTTCGGCCTCGGCCAATTCGGACTCACTCGTGGAGTTGAGCGAATANCCGAGNTACTTNAGCGCAGCACCCATGGTNTCNCGCGGGTCGTCGAGAATGGTGATCTTGCCNGANAGGNCGNACTGCTCNGCNAGNTCTGCNTCGAACAGCAGGCCCCANGTGTGCGGNACCTCNCCNGTGANNCCAATATCNACNCCGANNCCNGTGGTTCCCCACTGGTAGGCGGCGGTGTAGAGCGCACCGGGGTCATACGGCGGGTTGCTGAACGTGTCGGCGATGTTCCCCTTGTTCGGCACCGCGGCCCCTGGCACTGCCAGGATCATCGATTCCGAGATGAGAATCGAGACCATGTAGTCGGACGGGATGACCATGTCATAGCCCGATCCGCCGGCCTCGACCCGTGCAAACATCTCCTCGTTCGACGGGTAGAAGTCCTCGGTCACCGTGACTCCGTACTGGTCCTGGAAGGCCGTGATCAGGTCGGGGTCCATGTACTCGGACCAGTTGTAGAAGTTCAGGTCGCCGTCGACCTCGTCGAGGCCACACGCCACCACATCCACGTCACTCGTAGCCTGCGGGTTGGCGGCACCGAACCCGCGACCAACGACGGCTTCAAGGTACGAAGTGTCCACGACACCGTCGTAGGAGTCGAGAGCGGTGTCGATCTCGCCCTGGGCGACAAAGAAGTCCATCTGCTCCTTCATCGCAGCCTGGACGGTTCCACCCAGCCACGCCTCCGAAAGTTGCGAGTCCCTGTCGAGGAACGTGAACGCATCCAGCAACGAACTCGTACCGGCAAGGTCCATGCCCGCCGCATCGGCGATCGTCGTCTCCAACGACGCACGATCCGCCGCATACGCAGCATTGGCGTCCTCGGTCACCTGCAGGAACGCAGTCACCACATCACCATGCTCCTCAGCGAACGAACGTGGCGCCGAGATGATGTCGAATACCCGGATCCCCAGAGCCTCCTGCTCCGAACCGGTCATCACCAGGTTGCCGCCGGAAGCCAGCATCGTGTTGATGGCACCACCGAACGCACACGCCATGGCGACGTCACCGTTCTCGAACGCCGCAACCGCAGCCGGACCACCCTCCGACGGGATCAACGACACGTCATCGAGACTCACACCGAGATGCTCGAGCATCTTGAGCAACTTGAAATGGGTCACATTGCCGATCGGCGTGTAGATGGCCTGACCCGCCAACGACGACGCAGCATTGTCCTGCGACACGGCGTAGTCGGGATGCGCCACACAGTTGTCGGCATCCGCATACGACACCGCAACACCCACGATCACATGATCAGCACCACTCGTCACATAATTCGCGAACGGCGTCAAACCCTGCGAATACGAAATATCGATGTCGCCCGACTCCATCGCCAACGCCATGTCATTACCCGACGGGAACGCAATCCAGTTCACCGTCAGACCCAACACGGAGTCATAGGTCTGCTCTACCTGCGCCACCTGATTGGCCGTCGGCCACTCCAGGAAATACGCCACATTCAACTCATCAAGCCCACTCGGAGCCGCAGTCGTAGCCGGAGCCGCAGTCGTAGTCGTCAAAACCGATTGCTTGGCCGGAGCCGTGGTCGTCGGCGTTGAACTGTCGTCGTCGCCACCGCAGGCCGCGGCCAGCAACGAGAACGAAAGCAGTACGGCAAAAAGCGTGCGAGATCGTCGCATGTGTGTCATTCCCCTCACAGGTTCGATCCGTCCTTCGGATCAATTGTCCAGAGTTAAGCACAAAAATGCCGAATTCTCAGAAAATCCACGAAATAGGGCTTACGGACGGGATCGTGGTCGTCCCGGCTAGCGTTGTCACCCATGCCACGCATCGAGATCGAGCTCACCTCCTCCAAGGAGGACGGATCCTGGACCTGGCGTGCCCTCGGCGCACGGGAACCCCGCGGTTCGCTCGACGGGGCACTCCTCGCCGAGCCCGCCGCTGTGGGAGACGTCCTGCGTGTGGAAACCGACCAGTTTCTCGACGGTATGACGGTCACGGCCATACTGCCGCCCCGCGACAAGCGCAGTAGTCCGGTTCTGCTCGAACTCCTCGACAATGCCGGCGAGGAGCCGGATGTGACGACACGCCTGGTGGGCGGAAAGCGCCGTCGCGACCACGAGGCCAGTGGCGGCGAACGCAAGCCCCGGAAGGGTGGCCGTTCCCGGGATGCCCGGGGCCGCTCGGAGCGCAAGCCGCAGGGTGAGGGTCGGGACGAACGAAACCGGGATGCCCGGGGCCGCTCGGAGCGCAAGCCGCAGGGTGAGGGTCGGGACGAACGAAACCGGNAGGGGCGTGGTGGCCGACAGGGNCACGACGACGCCCCGACGGCTCCAAAGGCTCCACGGTTGCGGCCGCCCCGCACCCACCGGAATGCCGCCGTGAAGGCCCTNCCCGACGAACAGCGNCTTGTCGGCCGGATCCTTCTCCACGGGGGCATCCCCGGCCTCCGCGCCGAAATCGCAAGGCAGAACGAGGCCGCANGAAGTGCCGGCGAGCCNGAGATNCCGGCCGAGATCCTCCTCACACTCGGTGAACGCCTCCAGCCGGGGCTTCACGCCGCCGAATGGAGGGACCGNGCCGAAGCCGCCGAGGCCGGCCTTGCCGAGGTCGACCTGCGCGACCTTCGCTCGGTCGTCGTCGCTGCCGAATCCGGCGCTCGTGGCGACGAGGCCCGCTCCCTCGCCGAACGGCTCCGCTCCGGGCTGGCCGAGCGCGTGGANCGAGAACACGAGGCATGGCTGGCCGAGGTCGTTCGAGTGCTNGGTGAAGGACGCGTGGTACGTGCNTTGCGCCTCAGTTCCCGGCCGCCCAAGGCNGGAGCCCCCATGCCGAGAGATCTGCTCGACCGCCTCGCCGAGGCGGCNGCCGCCGGCATGACCGCCGACACCGGACAGGACCGCTGGGGCACGATGCTCGACGCCGTTGCCAGTTCTCCCGTGCACGAGCGCGTGGTGCCGGCCGGACTACCCGCCGAGCCNAACAAGGACCTCCTCGCACTCGTTCGCCGGTTCTCCCTTCGGGTGCCCGCCATCGCCGCCGCCTTCGGGGTGGAACCCGCGCCTGCTCNGACGAACCGGCGCCGACGCCGCGCCCCGGCCGGACACTGACACGAGGTGGCGGCTTCGGCCCCCGGGTGGTGATCCCGCTAGCGTCACCCCCAATGATTGTCCAGTACGAGAACCACGGACGCACGGCGGTCATCCGCCTCAACCGGCCCGAGGCCCGCAACGCCGTCAACCAGGAGTTGGCCGAGGCCCTCGAAGAAGCCATCGACCGCTTCGAGGAGGACACCGGGGCATGGACAGCGGTACTCGCCGCCAACGGACCGTCCTTCTGCGCTGGCGCCGACCTCAAGGCCATCTCCNGCGGAGCCACCCGCCTCGGCACCAGTCGGGGNGGCTTCGCAGGCCTGGTGCAACGTGAGCGCACCAAGCCTCTCATTGCCGCCGTCGACGGCCCAGCGGTNGCCGGCGGCATGGAGTTGGTCCTGTCCTGCGACCTGGTCNTCGCCTCGACCGCGGCGCGGTTCGGTCTCCCGGAGGTCAAGCGCTCCCTGATCGCAGCAGCCGGAGGGCTGTTCCGGCTGCCACGGGCACTTCCCCGCAACCTGGCAATGGANATGNCACTGACTGGTGACCACATCGATGCGGCCACCGCCCACCGCTACGGCCTGGTCAATCGGNTGGTCGAGCCGGGCGATGTGGTCCAGGCTGCGCTCGAACTTGCCGAGGAGGTCAACGCGAATGCCCCCCTNGCNGTCCGGGCCTCACGGCNGNCGATCCTCGCATCGACCCTGATGGAGGAAGCCGAAGCCTTCCNCCTCAGCAGTCAACTCAGCCAGGAGGTCTTCGCCAGCGAGGACTTCGCCGAGGGGCCCCGTGCGTTCATCGAAAAGCGACCACCGGAATGGAAGGGCCGCTGAGGCTCGACCNTCAGGGGGATCCGGNCCCGCCGCCCTCGACAACGNCATGGTCGACCAGGAACNCGAAGAGCCCGTCGACCAGNTCGCGNGTGTGNAGNGCCNCNAAGGGCACCCATTCCGCCGCCGAGGCGTCTGAANCAGCAACGGGATCNTCGACCGTGAGGGGCGTGACGTCGAAGTCCANGATNACGAAGTGGTGGTCGACCCCGACACGCTCGACCCATCCCCGGAGCGGTCCGCAGANNACGTCGAGCCCGGTCTCCTCTCTCACCTCNCGGACCAGNGCGGCGATGATCGACTCCCCCGCCTCGACCCGTCCCCCGGGCAGGGTCCATCGACCGATGGANGGCTCCGTCGCCCGCCGNACGAGGAGCAGCGAACCGTCCATGACGGCAACCGCCCCCACNCAGAGTTCCGGGCGTCCGACGCTCAACGGTCGAGTNGGCGATGGACGATGATCGCCCTGGCAACCATTCCCTGTGCCTCGAAGAAGTTCTTGGTCGCACGGTCNCCGGGAAGGGCCAGCGCCTCGATCCCGACCGCCCCACGGGCAGTGGCCTCGGCGATCAGCAACTCGATCATCGANCCACCAACGCCGACGGCACGGGCCCCGGGCTCGACGTAGATCTGCTCCACGACCGCGTGGGGCNATCCGTCNGCNGCGACCTCCACCAGCATTNCGCCAAAGCCAACGGGNGTGTCANCGATNCACCCNACGACGACGACACCACCCTCATGTGCCAGCAAGCGCTCGACCGACGCAACCGGGAGGTCCCGGTCAACATCGANCCGGTCGAGGACGTCACCGCCTCGCTTCTCACCCATCTCCATCCGNGCNCGTGNAGCGAGTTCGCCGAGCAGNGNACGGTCCCCGATGGTGGCAGGACGGGAGGACTCCATATCAGGTCCGCTCGCCCCGTTCAGGGCGGTCAGGAGATCGGGCCACCACAGTGCCCACACTCCCCTGTCTCGGCAANGGTTTCCGCCTGGACAAGCAGGAAGCAGTGGGGGCAGACCAACTCGGTCTCCTGGCGGGCGCTGGGCTGGTCGGTGCCGCCTGGAGTNGTCGCTGGTCCTTCGTCTTCATCCTCTTCGTCGTCGTCACTGGCGGAAATCCGGTCACGCAGGATGGCCTCGAGATCGGCCTCGACATCGTCGGGGTCGGGCTCTTCGTCGTCCTCGTGTNCGCTGCNGNCNACCGGGCGGGGGCCCTTCTCGTCCGCATCCTCGTCGTCCTCGTCATCCCCGGATCCATCGGTGTCATCGGTGTCATCGGTGTCATCGGTGTCATCGGTGTCATCGGTGACATCGGTGTCATCGGTGACATCGTCGCCGGGGCCTTCGTTCAGTTCCTCGTCAGCGTCGGACTCCAGGTCCTGGACTGCTTCTTCGTCGCTCATTGCTTCCTCGGGTCGGCCACGGTGTTCGCGGCGGGATCATAGACAGATGGACGAGCGTCACCACCCACTGTCCACTCCATCGGTCAGGAGTCGGGACGATAGTCCCCGTCGGGCAGGACGGTGGGTAGACCCAGTTCGGGATCGCGGAGCAGGGCCGTGACCAGGGGGTCCATCTTGGCGAGCCGNCCCGGCGTACAGGGAACCCACTCCNCGNCAATCTCGGCGCAGCGGTTCGGNCTNCCCTGGGCGCCNAGAAGCGTGGTGTGNGCCCAATAGGCNTANTCGACGGCCATGCAGTCGTAGGTNCAGGTTCGGTCGTCNTAGTGGTACCAGGCCTCGCTCGGATAACTGGTCGGGATCCGCTCGAAGTGGCCGCCGCGGGCNACATCCATCGCCGCAGTGAGNTCGGTGTCCCCATCGAACCAGAGCCGATTTTGGTGNACCACTGCCCAGCCGTAGNAGTAGACGAGGTGGTGGACCTCCTCGAGGGCGGCNTCGAATNTCCCGNCCGGGGACGTCTCCACGTCATAGAGGTCCTGGAGGCCGTANTCCGNATCGAGCCCGCTCTCGAAGANCCCCGAAGACTCCATCTCNTCCTCGTCGTAGGCCATCACCAGNGTNGCCCGTTCGGCGNNCATCGCCCGNACCACTGACTNNTCATCNGCGAGCCCATCTGCGTCGTTGTCCAAGTACTGNGCNAGTACCGCTGCCGCATGGCCGAGNGCCNGCTCCGAGACCCCGGGNAGGGCAACGACATGCACGCCGAACACGTCGATGTGGCGATCGGCGTAGGNACGCCAGNCGTCNAGTTCGGCGGGTANCGGACCGATCCCCAGATCCGNTGCGGNGGTGATCGTGGGTGCGGTGGTGATCGTGGGTGCGGCGNTCGGGGCCGACGGCGGNAGGATGCGCTCGATCTCTTCGCCGCACGAGATCAGCANNAACAGNATCGNCGTCAGCCGGTGCCACTTCATCCGACGGTGGCNTCACCCCGNGCCCGACGGCGCTCNTCGANCCGNCGCTCGGCCTCGATGCGCTCGAGTTCCGGCTCATCCGAGTGGTCGGCGAAGCGGATCATCTCGGCGATGGCCCGGTGCCCGGCNACGTCTGCGATGAGGTGGTGCATCTGTTGGCAGACNTCCCGGTAGGCNGGGTGGCCCTGAGGGGTGGTGCGCANCTCNATCACGTGCATCGCCTCNCGGGCGTTCATCTCCATCANGTACCGGATCCGGTAGGCCAGGGAGACGGCGTAGGAGGCCTGCTCGGGGAACGGNTCGGCCAGGACNTCGTGGAGTGCGGCCGACCGGTCCATCGCCTCGTCGAAGCGTCCNGCCACGCCGGCCTCNTCGAGGTCGGGTGGACGGCTGAAGCCNTGGAGTGGCGTGAGCCNCTGCCACTCGATGGTCATGAGCCGGTGNCGCTGGAGNTCCCGGAANGCGCCGTAGTCGGAGAGGATGTCAAACCGGTAGGTCGGCCTCTCGAGTGCACGNCCCGGGCGCTGNCGNCGGTTGTCCCGATCGCCCGTCAGTGCCACAAGGACCCTCACNCGCTCCTCCACCGTCATGCGCCGCACCCGGGCCTCNATCTCCCGGTCCGNGTGGTGCGANGAGGGGTAGAGGGCGGCGGCCACCAACTTCACCTCGGCATCGGGATCGAAGTCGGTCAGGTCGACNGTCGGTNCAGCATGNATCGCCTCNCCNNCCGGGAAGAACTCNTCGGCCAACTCCGCGATCCGCTCTCGGCTGTCGGCGNCGAAGCGGCCGGTCGCCTCGCCGCGGTCCGGGAGGTCGACGCGTCTCAGGAAGGAGGGGATCACCTTCCNGAGTTCGCGCAGCATCAACTCGGCGTAGGANCGGGCCTCCGGAAGCGGNTGNGCCCGCATGCGGACCAGCAGNGCCTCGTAGGCCTGGCCGGTGCCGTAGATCCCGAGGTTCGAGAGCGACGCCGCCGGGAGGACGCCCCGGACGGAGTCGAAGGCCTTGGCGTTGGTTGCCTGCCGGTAGACGAAGTCGGAGTCACCGGGCTGCTTCGGGTTCCGTTCCCGGAAGTGGGAGACCATCACCGGAACCAGTTCGGAATAAACCTCAAAGAGGCGATCCAGGTCGGCGATGTATCGGGCCCCCAGGGGCGACGACAGAACTTCTGGGTCCCGGTAGTAGCGGAATCGCCCTCCCGGGCGGTCGTCGTAGGCGATGTAGCGGGTGGACTGCTCCAGATACGACATCAGCCGTCCCCGCTCGAGGATCTTGGTCAACAGGTTCGAGGACTGCTCGCACGCCAGGTGGACGCCGCCCAACTGGGCCACGCTGTCGTCGCCGTACTCGAAGAAGATTCGGTCGTAGAGCTCCTCCGCCCGACGGAGCCCGATGGTCGCGTCGATGGACTCGTCGCCGCTGACGTCGAGTTCCCCCACGAATTCCTCGAGGAAGAGGCGACGGAGGCTGAGCCGCGTCCGGGAGTAGCGGGCGAACAACGCTCCCTTCACGACCTCGGGCAGGTTGACGAGGGCGAACACGGGCTCGTCGAGGTTGGTGAAGTAGCGCCGGAGGACATCCTCTTCGTCCCGAGTGAACTCCTCGGCGAAGTAGGGCGTCACGAGCGCCGAGGTTAGGCCGCGCGACCGGGTGGCGCGCGGAGTCTCGGGAGGTCCGCTGCGGCCAGCGGAATCGTCAAACTCTTCCGCGGATGGCAGCGAGTTCCACAGCTGCCGAGTCGAGGAGGCCCGGCTCCGTCCAGCAGTCGACCAGGGTCATCGCCATTGCCTTGGCGCCATCCAGCACGGCCTGATCACCCTCAGGGCCACCGGCAAACGCTGCGAATTCAACGGTGTGGATGCCGACATCGTCGGGAGCGGCCTTGATCATCGGATGGATCGATGGCACCAGGTAACTGACGTTGCCGAGGTCGGTGCTGCCGACGATCGCCACCTCGCTGTCCGGACGGGGATCACGTCCGAGGGAGCGGGCATTGGCCAGGTAGCGGTCGAGGACGGGTCGGCTGTCGATCACATCGTCGTAGGAGGGTTGGACCCACTCGTGCTCCATCGTGCATCCGGCGGCGGCCGCTCCCGCCTCGAGACACGCCTGGAGGCGCTGCTTGAGGACCTCGAGCCGGGCCCGGGTCGGTGAGCGGGCGTACCAGAGGGCCTCGGCCCGTACCGGAACAATGTTCGCCTTCTGGCCACCGTCCACGATGATGCCGTGGATGCGCTCATCGGCGGCGATGTGCTGGCGCAGTGCCGCCACGTTGACGTACCCGAGCACGGCGCCGTCGAGGGCGTTGATGCCCTGTTCCGGAGCAGCGGCTGCATGCGCCGCAAACCCGTGGTACACGACGCGGACCTGTTGGACGGCGAGGCTCGTGATGCGCTCGACCTCGGAACCGGACGGNTGGACCATCAGGGCCGCTGCGACCCCCTCGAAGGCCCCCTCCTCGATGAGGCGGATCTTGCCGCCTCCGCCTTCCTCCGCGGGCGTACCGATGATCCGGATCCGTCCACCCAACTCCTCGGCGACGGCTGCACCGGCTAGGCCGGCGCCCAAACCGGCGGCGGCGATGATGTTGTGACCGCAGGCGTGGCCAATGTCCGGCAGGGCGTCGTACTCGCACAGCACGGCGACCTCGGGGCCCTCGCTCCCCGCTCGGGCCTCGAAGGCCGTAGGCATGCCGTAGGCCCCTCGGACCGGTGCGAGCCCCTGCTGGTCGAGGACGTCGGTCAGGACCTGGTGGGCGTGGTGCTCCTCGTAGCACAGCTCCGGGTGCACATGGATGTCGTGGGAGGTGGCGAGCAGCACCTCGGCGAGCTCATCNACATGGTCGCAGACCCTCGACTTCGCCGCGGCGGCGATGGACACAGCACTCTGGTCGTCCTCCATGGCCGGATGGTACCGAGGCCCGGACCCACTGTTGGCATCCGTGGAGGCATCACTCAGACGACCACGAAGAGCGCCTCCTCCTCGAGACGCACCGAGAGGCGCCGAGCGCTGGCGGTNCGCCGCCCGTCCAGCCAGATCGGCGTGGGCCGCGCGAACTCGACCTGCTCTGCTCGGGTGCGCGTATATCGGACCTCCGGGTGGGGCACGTGCGTGCCGCTGGGAAGGCGGCGGCGGGCTTCCAATCGCTGTCCGGGAGCGAGCTCGGAATCGAGGACGTCGAGAAGCCCGTCCCCGGGATGCGCTCGAGGTGCGATATTCCAGGACCCGAGGTGCGCTGCATTTGCGGCGATCCAGATCCGTCCCCGGAGCCAGCTGCGTCGTGCCACGAGGTGGGAGCAGAACCAGTGCTGGCGTCCGTCGATGAGCGCGGCTCCGAGGTCGACCCGGAGCCGCTGTCCCTCTGCTCCCTTCCAGCGTTCGAGTCCGGGTGACCCGCCGAGCGTGCGCCAGAGGTCGCCTCCGGTGAGCGCCAGCGGTGGTACATCACTGCCCTTCCTTCGATGCCTCGTGACCAGGTCGAGGAGTTCTGCATCGGAACCCACCACGATTCCATCCTTGGGAAGGGGTCCGCTGCTGCCCCAGTCCCTCCGTCGTTCGATGCTCATCGGACGCCCCCTGCGGTGTCCTCGGACTCGGCAGCCTCGTCATCGTCCCCTTCCCCGGCGAACTCCCGGGTCAGGGAGACCACACCCCGTTCGAGTTCCCCGACGGCCCGGCGCGCCGTTCGGGCGACCCGGGGTGGGCCGACCTTGGCAACCTGTCGGAGCAGGTCGGCAACCAGCCGCACGTTGCGCACGAACTCTCCGCCAGTGAAAGCGTCGGCCCCTCCACCGTCCAGCACTTCGGCCAGTTCGCCCCCCGCCGTCCAGGACAGCACGGATCGGGCGAATCCGGGATCCGGCGCCGACATGGCGACGAGTCCGGCTGCCTCCTCGTCAGCTGCGACGTCCGCCCAGAGCCCTTCGAGTTCGACGAGCCGCCGGCCAGCCGGCCCGTGGAACGGTCGCGCCTCAGAGTTTCCCGAACCACGACGCCGATAGGTGAGGGCGGAGAGCACGGCGGCGAGGCCCGGAGGGTCGAGGTCGTCGAACAGTCCGGCTGACAACGCCTCGACGACGAGGAGATCCGCCTCGTTGTAGATACCGACGAGAGGCAGCCCCTTCTCTGTGAGCGCCCACCCGTCGGCCATCTCCCGGGCCTCGAGGACCTCGAGGAGGGCGCCGAGCCTCCCTACCAGGTCGTCGGACGACTCCCCGCCACGTCGGTTACGCCAATCCCCCTGGCGTTCTCGACGCTCCTCGATGCGGCAATCCAACTGGTACTGGCCGAAGGAGCGCCGAAGGAGGTCCTCGGCCTGGTCCCGGCTGTGGTCGACCATGAGGTTTCCGACCATGTTGTAGGTCGGGCGAAACGCCGAGCGCAGCGGGTACTCACGGCTGCCGACGAGTCGAGCGATCGTGTCGAAGGGCACAAACGGGGACCACAGGATCAGGGCGTGTCCCTCGGTGTCCATTCCCCGTCGGCCGGCCCTTCCGGTGAGTTGGGTGAACTGGCCCGGGGTGAGGACCTCGTGGCCCTCGCCGGTGAACCTCGTCANACGCTCGACCACCACGCTCCGGGCCGGCAGGTTGACACCCACCGCCAACGTCTCGGTGGCGAAGACGATGCCGACCAGACCTGCTCCGAAGAGTTCCTCGGTGACCTCCTTGAACAGCGGGAGCATGCCGGCGTGGTGTGCGGCGATGCCGCGTTCGAGCCCTTCCCGCCAGGCGCCCACCCCGAGGACCCGAAGGTCCTCGGTGGGCAACCCGGCGAGTCGCCGCTCGATCGCTGAGGAGATCTCCGCCGACTGTCGTTCGTCGGTGAGCCGGATCCCGTCCCGGACCATCTGGTCCCGGGCCTCCTCACACCCCGCCCGGCTGAAGATGAAGTTGATTGCCGGGAGGAGGTCCCGGCGCCGCAGTTCCCGNAGCACCTCGTCGCGACGCGGCGTCCGCCACCGGCGCGGGGNACGGTCGCGGCGTCGCCCCTTCGGTCCGGTCGGCTCGGCGTCGTAGCGGGCGCCCTCACGGTTCGGCCGGCCCTTCACGATCACGGGCAGTCGGTTTACCCGGCCCCCCTTGCTGCGCTCCCCCACGAGGTAGTGACTGCGCAGAGGCACCGGACGGCGGCGCTCGACCACGACATCAGTCGGTCCGTGNTCCAGACACANCCACTCCCCCAGTTCGGTGGCGTTCGACACCGTTGCCGACAGGGCAACCAGTTGGATCCCGTCGGCGAGTCCGAGGATGACCTCCTCCCAGACCGGGCCCCGGTACGGGTCCTCCAGGAAGTGGACTTCGTCCAGGACGACGCACCCCAGCGAGTCGAGCGCATCGGAACCCGCATAGAGCATGTTGCGCAACACCTCGGTCGTCATCACGACCACCGGAGCATCCNCNCGGACGCTGTTGTCACCGGTCAGCANCCCGACCTCCGAGGCTCCGAGCCGACTGCCGAGGTCCCGGAACTTCTGGTTGGAGAGTGCCTTGAGGGGTGTGGTGTAGAACGTGCGCCAGCCGTCCCTGAGCGCCCGGGCGATGGCATGTTCGGCGACGACCGTCTTTCCACTGGCAGTCGGCGCTGCCACGAGGACCGAACGTCCGGCGTCGAGCGCTGCGATGGCCTCGACCTGGAAGCCGTCAAGTTCGAAGGGCCAGTCGTCCACGTCGTGGGTCAGTCCCGGTTGCGNCGCCGTCGNCGCTCGTGCGNCCGGCCCACGAGGATCGCCAACTCGTAGAAGAGCAGCATCGGCACAGAGAGCACAANCAGGGTGAAGGGGTCCCCNCTCGGTGTCAGNACCGCTACGAGTGCGACGATTCCGACGATNGCGTACCGCCGGNCCNCCCGNAGTTGACGGTGGTGGACCAGNCCGNCCAACTGCAGGAACACCAGCACGAGCGGGAACTCGAAGCCGATCCCGAAGGCGATCGTCATCTTGACAACGAATCCGAGGTACTTGGCCGGCGAGAAGACGCTCACCAGGTCCGGTCCGCCGATGCCGATGAGGAAGCCGAGAGCCCGGGGGATGCTCCAGTAGGCCAGNGCGGCTCCTGCAGCGAACAGGAGTGCCCCGATCACGACGAACGGGATCGCCCAGCGCCGTTCGCGCCGGTACAGGCCGGGGACGACGAACCGCCAGGCCTGCCAGAGCAGCACGGGTATGGACAGTGCCAGCCCGCCGTAGCCGGCGACCATCATGCGGACGCTGAAGGGCTCGAGCGGGTCGGTGACGAGGAGTTCGCAGCCCTCGCCGAACACGTCGCCAGCCACGGATTCTCCCTGGACCTGACAGTAGGGCTCGAGCAGGAAGTCGAGGATCCATGGATAGAGGATCCAGCAGGTGACGGNCCCGACGCCGACGGTGAGCAGGGAGACCAGGAGGCGGCGCCGGAGCTCCGTCAGGTGCTCCATCAAGCTCATACGACCCGAGGGAGCCCCCTCCTCAGTCGCCATCGGTTCCGGACCCNGCGGCGCCTCCCGGCTTCGGAGCGTCCCCCGACCTCTCGGCCTCTCCCAGGAGGGTCTCGCCGCTCAAGCGCGCCTTCGCCTCGANGATCGGATCCTCCACGGCTGATCGCAACTCCTCCTGGAAGCCGACCGTGACCTTGCGGACCTGACGCAGCGCCTTACCCGCCTGGCGGACGGCCCCAGGCAGGCGCTCGGGACCGAGAACCAGCAGCCCGAGCAGCAGGATCACGAGGATTTCGCCACCNCCGAGGTTGCCCATGGGGACGAGCCTACCGGTGGCTCCGGAAGGGCCCGTTTGCGAGTGACGTTCCTCGGGCGCANGATGACGGGCATGCCACCACGGATCGTGCCCCTCAGGTCGCCGCCCCTCCTCTTCGCCCACCGGGGCGGCCGCGCCCACGCACCAGAGAACACCCTGGAGGCATTCCGAAGGGCCGTCGACCTGGGTGCCACGGGACTCGAGAGCGACGTGTGGCTGACCTCAGACGGCCAACCTGTCCTCGACCACGACGGACGGGTTGGCCGGGGCCTCCGCCGGTCGTCTCTCTCGTCACATCGCCGCGACGAACTCCCCGGGCACATCCCNTCCCTGGCCGACCTCTACGAGGCGATTCCCGCAGTGGCCGACGGAACGGTGCAGGTNTGCCTCGATGTCCTGGACGTAGCGGCGGCGGCACCGGTCGTGTCCATGGTCGCAGCGGCGGATCGCAACGCCCAGCTCTGGTTGGCCCATTCCGACTGGCGGGTCCTCCTCGAATGGCGGGGNCTCGACGACGCCGTCCGACTCGTCGACTCCACCCGCCTGAACCGGATCACCGAGGGCCCCGAGCGTCGGGCCGCCGACCTCGCCGCGGCCGGCGTGAGCGCCGTCAACCTCCACGCCTCGGAGTGGTCCGGAGGCCTCTGCACNCTGTTCCACCGATTCGGCCTGGAGTGTTTCGGCTGGGATGCCCAGCACGCACACCAGATCACGACGCTCCTCGGCCAGGGGCTCGACGGCATCTTCGGGGACCACGTGGACCGCCTCGTTGCGGCCGCCGTGCAGGCCTGAGGGTCCCCCGGCCAGACGCGGNCTAGAGGCGNCCGAGGTCGCCGAGGGGCCACACCCGGAGGAAAGCCCGCCCCACGATGCCCGATTCGGCAACGGGCCCGAAGACGCGACTGTCCTTGGAGTTGNGGCGGTTGTCCCCCATCACGAAGACGTGGTCGTCCGGAACGGTGCAGCGGTTGATGGAATCGGGAGTACCGATGCACCCNGGTGGCAGGNCGAAGCCACCGGTACTGTCCCGGGCAGTCAGGTAGGGCTCGAGCAGGAGCCCTCCATCGACNTAGACCCGTCCNTCGACGACCTCGACGGTCTCTCCGGGTAGGGCGATGACCCGCTTGATCAGTTCGTTGATGCCGTCGGGCTGGGGCATGGCCCTCCGGAACACCACGACGTCACCGCGGTTGACCTCGTGCAATCGATAGCTCAACTTGTTGACGACGATCCGATCCCCGTTGCTGAGTGTCGGCTCCATCGAGGGCGACGGGATGTAGTAGGCGGCGAACAGGAAGTGCTTGACCAGGAGGGCGACGATCAGCGCCCCGAGGATGACGCCCACCCACTCGAGGACACTCCTCACCGTGCCGGCGGCCGTGCCGGGGATCCCGAGGTCGGTTTCGGCCGCCGGAGGAGTCTCGACGGTGAGGTGTGGCGGCAGTTGCGGGTCATCTCCGAACGCGGCCGTCGATACCAACGGGCCGGCTTGCTCATAGGCATCAGCGAAGGGGACGAACTCCTCTCCCCGATCATCGACTTCGTCCGGTGTGGGGTTCTCGACGGTTGCGAGCACCGGTCGCCGATGGGATTCCACGGGTACGTCGGAGAGCGGTGGAAGCTCCTCGGGCAGGTCGGGCCCGTCATCGGAGGCCGGTTTCTCTGGCTCCGGCGACGGATCGGGAAGCGAATCCCCACTGCTGCGCGCCCTCGCACGCTCAAGGATCTGGTCGGCCCAGTCGTCGCCTCCGCTGGTGGTGGTCCCGTCGTCCTGCACGGCAGCGAACCTAGCCCCGGGCCGCCGCGTTGCGTGGTCGGTGCTCGCTCAACCGCTGTAGCGAGCGAGGACGCGGGCGGCAGCAGAGGATCGCAGGTCGGAGCCCAGGCCCTCGGGGGCCTCGAGGACGGTCGCTGCCGTCCCGACCCGGAGGAGCAGCCGCTCGAGCCAGGCAGTCGAGGCGACGGCCAGTCGGACCCGAAGGCACTCCCCGTCGACGTCCTCGGTCCAACGGTGGGGATACTGCGTGATCACCCAGCGGACGCTTGGCTCCAGCAGCAGCTCCACCTCCGGGTAGTCACCGTCCGCGAGAAAGCCCTCGGGGCCTGCACCCGGCGACGTCGGCTCGGGGTACTCCTCGTCGCCGACCGCATAGCGACTGATGCGGTCGAGTCGAAAGACCCGGGTGGCGCCGGCCATTCGACAGTGGGCGGACAGGTACCAGTGTCCGATGTCGGCGGTGAGGGCGTGGGGCTCGACGACCCGGGTCGTCAACTCGTCCCGGCCATACGAGTAGTAGTCGATCTCCACGATCCGGCGATCGACCCTCGCCTGCTGCAGAGCCACGAGCAACTCGTCGTCGGCGACACCGAGCCGTACGTCAATGGCGTCGCGGACCTCAGGCTCGACCATCGCCGAGAGCTTGGTGAGCGCGCGACCCAGGGGTCCCAGGTCGTCGCCGATGGAGAACTCGGCTACCGACTGTCCGGCAGCGAGGAGGCCGAGGACCTCCTCGGGCCGAAGCGTCATCGGCCGTGCGAACCAGGGGCTGTACTCGATGTGCACCCAGTCGTCCTCGACCCGGGCCTCGAGCATGTCCCCGGGGCCGAAGGGGGCAACGCCGATCATCTGGACGACGAACCAGATGTCCTCCAGCAGGTCGTCACGCGGATAGTCGAAGCGACGCGTGACCTCGTCAAGTGCCATGCCGCCCTCAGTGACGACCCAGGGAATGATCGCCAGCAGGCGGCGAAGGCGGTCGAGGGCGGTCAGGTTGCTCATGCCATGCCCTCCAGCCAGCCGATGAGGTCATCGCGCAGTTCCGGTGGTCCGAGGATCTCCGCTCCCTCGAGAAACGTGAGGACGAATGACCGGAAGGCCTCCCGGTTACAGACCACCTCCTCGACGACGACGGAGCCGTCCTCCCTGTGGTTGGCAATCGCCGTTTCGCCGAGATGGCCGAGCACCCACGACACGTGGGGGGCGTCGACGGCGAGGCGGGCCGTGACGGGTTCGTCGTCGCCATAGCGCCATGCCGGCCGGTCCTCGACCACGGACGCCTTCTGCGGTCGATCGAATCCCCCGGGTTCGCCCCGACTGACTTCGGATTGGAAGCGGTCGACCCGAAACTGTCGCTGGCCGTCCCGGGTCCGATCGTGGCCCTTCACGTGCCAGTGGCCGTTCCGAAAGGCCAGGCGGTGGGGCTCGAGCACGCGTTCGACCCCGTGGTAGTCGAAGGTGGCGGTGCGTCGCTCGGCAATGGCGTCCATGAGGTCACTGAGCGCCGGTTCGTCGGGGAGTTGGGCTACCGCCGCCACGTCCGGCTTGTCGGACTGGCCACCCAACCTCCAGAAGGGGTCATCGCTCGGAGTGTCGCCGAGGCGCACGAGGTTGTTGGCCAGGTGGAGTGCAGCCAACTCGTCGGGAGTGAGGTCCGGAAGGTCGCCTCGGTAGCGACTCCTGTCGATGCGGTAGCCGGTGACGGGCGGATCCGTGTCGGGAGCGGACCCCGTGATGAGGGGGATTCCCATGGCGCGGAGTTCGTCCTTGTCCCGCTCGAACTGCCTCCGAAACGACGCATCATCCTCCGCGTAGTACTCCCGGAGGTCGGCGCGCAACTCGTCACGCGTCTTCGGCCACTCGGCGTGGAGGAGCGCCGTGACCAGGTTCATCAGTCGCTTGAGTTTGCTCTCCACCGCTGCTCTGCTACCTCCTCACGAGCCCGATGTCGTTACCCCACCATCGTAGGTCCTGGCACATCGCTGCAGAGGGCCGCCGGCGTCAGGTGGTCCCAACCCTCCGGGTCATAGCGACTCGATGAGTTTCTCGACGCGCTCGTCGGTGGAACGGAATGGATCCTTGCAGAGGACAGTCCGTTGGGCCTGGTCGTTGAGCTTGAGGTGCACCCAGTCGACCGTGTAGTCACGGCGGCGCTCCTTCGCCCGCCGGATGAACTCCCCACGCAGGCGGGCGCGGGTGGTCTGTGGAGCGTTCTCTCTGGCATCCGTGATCGCCTCGTCGTCAACCATTCGCTCAACCAGACCACGACGTTCGAGGACGTAGTAGAGGCCACGGCCCCGGTTGACATCGTGATACTGGAGGTCGAGCAGCGCCACCCGTGCGTCGCCCAGAGCGAGTCCATAGCGGTCCCGGTAGGACTCGATCAGGTGGTACTTGGCCACCCAGTCGCACTCGCGGTCGAGGGTCAGCGGGTCGCGCTCGATCCCGTCGAGGCAGTGCTCCCACATGGCGAGCGCCTTCTTCTCCTCGTCGTTGAGGTCGTGGTGCTCGGAGAACCGAATCGCCCGGTCGAGGTACTCGCGCTGGATGTCGAGGGCGCGTACCTCACGACCGTCGGCGAGTCGGACCGTGCGGCGACAGGTCATGTCGTGGCTGATCTCGCGGATCGCACGGATCGGGTTCTCGAGGGTCATGTCCCGCAGTTGGACCGAGGGCTCCTCGAGCATCCGGAGCAGCAGGCCGCACGCACCGACCTTGAGGAAGGTGGCGTACTCGCTCATGTTCGAGTCGCCGACGATCACATGCAGTCGGCGGTAGCGCTCGGCATCCGCATGTGGCTCGTCCCGCGAGTTGATGATGGGNCTNGAGCGGGTGGTGGCACTCGAGACCCCCTCCCAGATGTGTTCCGCCCGTTGGCTGACGCAGTACATGGCCCCACGCGCGTTCTGGAGGACCTTGCCGGCGCCGGCGTAGATCTGCCGGCTGACGAAGAACGGGATCAGGACCTCGGGGTAGTCGGACAGGTCGTCGCGTCGGGTCGTCAGGTAGTTCTCGTGACACCCGTAGGAGTTGCCGGCCGTATCGGTGTTGTTCTTGAAGAGGTAGATGTCGCCGCGGATTCCCTCTTCCCGGAGGCGTTCCTCGGCGCTGTGGAGGAGTTCCTCGAGGATCCGCTCACCGGCCTTGTCGTGGGCGACTACGTCGCCGATTGAGTCGCACTCGGGGGTCGCATACTCGGGGTGTGAGCCGACGTCGAGGTAGAGCCGTGCGCCGTTGACCAGGAAGACGTTCGAGCTGCGCCCCCAGTGGACGACCCTCCGGAACAGGTACCGGGCGACCTCGTCGGGGCTGAGCCTTCGCTGGCCGTCCAGCGTGCAGGTGATCCCGTACTCGTTCTCGATGCCGTAGATCCGTCGCTGCACGGGCGTCCCTCAGGTCCGGGTGGTGGGCGGGGCGGGCACGGTCACCCGAGCAGCCCGCCCAGGTCATCTCCCTCGATGCGCCGGAAAGCCCGTCTTTCGCCGTCCCTTGCCAGAACCGCCACCTCCAGGTCGTCGGGCGCCAGTTCGCGATCGGTCCCGGCGAGGGCTCCGACGGCGACCTGGACCGCCTCGCGGAGTTGCAGCCCCACCGACCAGTTCTCGTCCAGGCGGACACCGATCGCCTCGGCCTCTCCCCCGATGACGACGTATGAGGTGGTGTCCATCACCGTGCCGTCGTAGAGCAGGTGGAAGAGCCGGTCGTCGCCGCCCTCCGGGCTCATCTCGGCGACGAGCAGTTCGACCTCGAGGGGCTTCATCTCGTGGGTGAAGTACTGGCCGAGGATCTGGGCGTACTGGTTGGCCAGCCAGCGGGCATCGACGTCCTCGCGGCTGTAGGAGTAGCCCTTGAGGTCGGCGTGCCGGACGCCGGCGATGCGCAGCTGGTCGAACTCGTTGTACTTGCCGACGCCTATGAAGCCGATGCTGTCGTAGATCTCCGACACCTTGCGAAGGGTGTTGGACGGGTTCTCGGCGCAGAGCAGCACACCGTCGGCATAGGTGGCGGCCGTCGCCGCGCGGCCTCGGGCGATGCCCTTGCGGGCGTAGTCCGCCCGATCCTTCATGACCTGTTCGGGCGATACGTACAACGGCATGTTCATCGGTCGCTCCGGTCACCGAGTCGTTCGAGAAGCACCATCGTGCGGGCGGCCACGTCCTCGTCCGCCATGCGCTCGAAGCCGTCCGGACCGATCGTGGCGATCACCGGAAAGATGCCCCGAATGGGATCGGGTCCACCGGTCGCGCTGTCCTCGTCGGCGGCCTCGAAGAGGGCCTCGACGACCACGTCCACCGCTGTCGATGCATCGAGGTCGGGTGTGTGTCGGAGCTTGATGACCGTCGAGGCGTGGAGGCTCCCTGAACCGGCGGCGGCGTAGTCCCGCTCCTCGAAGCGCCCGCCGGTGATGTCGAACTGGAAGAGGCGACCGCTCCCCAGGCGCTCGTCCCAGCCTGCAAACAGCGGGATCACCACGAGGCCCTGCATCGCAGCAGCGAGGTTGCCGCGCACCATCTGGCCGAGTTGGTTGGCCTTGCCCTCCAGGCTCAGCGGGGAACCCTCGACCTTCTCGTAGTGTTCGAGTTGGAGTTGGAACAGGCGGACCATCTCCATCGCCGGGCCGGCGGCTCCGGCGATGGCGATCCCGGAATGACGGTCGGCCGCGAACACCTTCTCAATCGAACGATGGCTGATGAGGTGGCCGGAGGTCGCCCTCCGGTCTCCCGCCATCACCACGCCGTCGGTCGTGCTGATGGCGATGACCGTGGTGCCGTGGGTAACGGAGCCGGCCTCGAGGGGTCCGGTGAAGTCCGACGGGCCCATGCCCATGCGTTCCAGCAGGCCCAGAAAGCTGGGGCCCGGATCCTGGTCCGGGGTGAAGAGGGGAAGGGTCACGATCGTCGGAGGCACCGCAGGCCTGCCGGCCTACTCCCCGCCCTTCTGGACGTAGCTCTTCACGAATTCCTCTGCGTTGCTCTCGAGGACGCCGTCAATCTCGTCGAGGAGGTCATCGAGCTCCTCCTTGAGCCGCTCGCCGCGTTCGGTGACCGCCTGCGCCACCGTCTCCTCGGCGGACTCGGGGTCGCGCTCGACCCGCTCCCGACGAACCTGTTCCCTCTCGGCCATGGTGTCCTCTCCGGTCGCTCAGCGGACGACTCAGCCGGGGCGGCCCGAGAGTCGATCCAGCAGTTCGGCGATGTCGTCGCAATCCTCGATGAGCGTAGCCACGTGGGCGCGGCTGCCGCGAGTCGGTTCCATCATCGGCACCCGCCGCAGTGAGTCCCCGCCGGCGTCGAAGACCATGGAGTCCCAGTTGGCGGCCACGATCCGATCCGGCCAGCGTTCGAGGCAGCGGCCCCGGAAGTACGCCCTGGTGCCCTCCGGTGGGGTGGTCATCGCCTCCTGGGCATCGATCGAGTCCACGAGCGTCTCGGCACCCACCCGGGCGAACAGGGAGCGACCCGGTCGCAGGTCGTGGTACTGGAGGTCGATAGCCACCAGGCGCAGGTCGTCGGGAGCCAGATCGTGTCGCTCCCGGTAGCCGTCGACGATGTGACGCTTGGTCACCCAGTCGACGACGCCGAGCAGGGACTCGGGATCCGCCTCGAGGGTCGCCAGGACGTCGTCCCANCGGTCAAGGACATCGTGGGCGACGGGTCCACCGGCGCTCTCGTCGCCCCGTTCCTCGACGTACTTCCGACCCTGTTCGAGCAGGTCCCACTGGAGGTCGAGTGCCGTCGCGGTCGTGCCGTCGGCAAGTTCGAGGGCCGTACGGAGGCTCGGGTCGCGCGACACCTCCTGGAGGGCTCGGACGGGATCGGCGAATCGGACCTCCCGATGGAGGAAGTCGTCCTCCACCATCGCCAGCACGATCGCCGTCGTACCGACCTTGAGGAACGTGGCGACCTCGCAGAGGTTGGCGTCACCGACGATGACATGGAGGCGCCGGTANCGCAGTGGGTCGGCATGGGGCTCGTCNCGGGTGTTGATGATCGGCCGCTTGAGGGTTGTCTCGAGCCCNACCTCCTCCTCGAAGAAGTCTGCCCGCTGCGTCANCTGGAAGTCGATGTCGCTGCGGCACCGTCCGGGGAGCTCGCAACCGACCTTGCCCGCCCCCGTGAAGACCTGACGGGTCACGAAGTGGGTCGTGGCGTGGGCCACGACCCTCCCGAACGGCGTGGCCCNGTCGATGAGGTAGTTCTCGTGGCAGCCGTAGCTGTTGCCCTTGCCGTCCGAGTTGTTCTTGTAGACGACGATCTCCTGTCCCTCGGGGAGGACTTCGTTGGCGGCCGCCATGGACTCGACGAGGATCAACTCGGCTGCCCGGTCGAAGCGCACCAGTTCGAGGGCGTCGAGGCATTCGGGCGTGCTGAGCTCGGGGTGGGCGTGGTCCACGTAGTAGCGAGCTCCGTTCGTGAGCACGGCGTTGACGAGGTGCGTCTCGATTTCGGGAGCCAGGGCGTCGAACGCGGAGAATCCCCGAAGGTCGAGGGAGGGACTCTCGTCGATGAAGTCCCAGCCGACCCGCGGCGCGCCGGGGCCGTTGCCGGGCNCAGAGCATCGGCTCAGGTAGGCGTTGATCAGCAGCGATGAGGCCGTNACCGGATTGGGCTCGGAAGTCCCGCGGTGGAGGATGCCGAACTCTGTCTCGATCCCGAGAATCTTCGGAACGGCCATGCGCGGACCCTAGCGGGGCACCGATCCGGGCCGGGGCTACAGGTACTGGCCCGTGCCCACGGCCTCGATGGACCGTCCGCCGCCTTCTTCATCTGCCGACGCGATGAGCGTTCGGACGTAGATGATCCGCTCGCCCTTCTTGCCCGAGATCTTGGCCCAGTCATCGGGGTTGGTGGTATTCGGAAGGTCCTCGTGTTCCCGGAACTCCTGTCGGACGGCGTCCTCCAGATCATCGGTCTGGATTCCTCGACTCCCGCCGGCGAGTTGGCGCTTGATCGCCAACTTCTTGGCCCTACGGACGATGTTCTCGACCATGGCGCCCGAGGCGAAGTCCCGGAAGTAGAGGACCTCCTTGTCGCCGTTCTGGTAGGTGACCTCGAGAAACCGGTTGCGCTCATCGTCGCCGTACATGCTCGCGACCGCTGCGTCGATCATCCCGAGGACCGCCTTGTTGCGATCCCCGCCGCCCAGCGTCTCGACCAGTTCCGCGTCGATCGGGAGTTCCTCGGTCAGGTATCGGCTGAAGATGTGCGATGCCGCGACCTCATCGGGCCGTTCNATCTTGATCTTCACGTCGAGTCGTCCGGGGCGTAGGATCGCCGGGTCGATGAGGTCCTCCCGGTTCGAGGCGCCGATNACGATCACGTTGCGCAGCGCCTCCACACCGTCGATCTCGGCAAGCAACTGCGGAACGATCGTTGACTCGATGTCAGAGCTGATGCCCGACCCCCGGGTCCGGAACAACGACTCCATCTCGTCGAAGAAGACGATGACGGGCCAGCCCTGCTCGGACTTCTCCCGTGCNCGCTCGAAGACGAGCCNGATCTGGCGCTCGGTTTCCCCCACGTACTTGTTGAGCAGTTCCGGGCCCTTGATGTTGAGGAAGAAACTGCGTGCCTCGCGGTCATCGGCGATTTCGGACACCTTCGAGGCCAGTGAGTTGGCAACGGCCTTGGCGATCAGGGTCTTGCCGCAGCCCGGGGGCCCGTAGAGGAGGATTCCCTTGGGCGCCGGCAACTGGTACTCGGCAAACAACTGCTGGTGGACGAATGGCAACTCGACGGCATCGATGATCATCTCGATCTGCTGGTCGAGGCCACCGACGTCCGCATAGGTGACATCGGGAACCTCTTCGAGCACCAGGGCCTCGACCTCGGGCCGCGGCAGCCGCTCGAGCAGGAGGCCGGACCGGGGATCGAGGAGCGCTGTGTCGCCACTTCGGATCCCATCCCGGAGCAGGTCGTCGCCCAGGTCGGCGACNCGCTCCTCGTCGGCACGCCCCACGACGACTGCACGTTGCCCTCCCGGGAGCACTTCCTTGATGGTCACCACCTCACCGATCTGCTCGGGAGCGCGGGCCTCGATGATGCTGAGCGACTCGTTGAGGACCACCTCCTGGCCCACCTCCAGGCCATCGGAGAGGTCCGGGTGGATGCTGACCTTCATCTTGCGACCCGAGGCCTGGACGTCGGCGGAGCCGTCCTCGTTGCGGCCGACCACGGTGCCGTAGGAGGCCGGCGGCTGGGAGAGTTTGTCGACTTCCTCCCGGAGGGCCTCGATCCGCTCGCGCGACGCGGTCAGGACGTTCTCGAGTTTCTTGTTGCTGGCCATCGCACGTGCCAGTTCCCGCTTGGCGTCCCGGAGTTCCACCTCGAACTCGGACAGCCGTCGGGGTGCGTCGACGAGGCGTTTGCGGAGTTCTTCGACCTCGNCCTCNAGNTCGTCGATCTGGTCGCGGAGGAGTGCCCCCTCGTCGGGGCCCCCGNTACGGTCCTCGTTGCGNTCCGGATTATCGCGTGTGTCCACGAGCCTCCCCTCTGCGCGGACCCTAGCCCCNCGGGTGGAAGNAGNGACGGCCATCGTGNAGNCCCGACATATCGGTCTGGCGGAAGATGTCACCGGATANACTTGNNATCCGAGCCTGTGTCCNNCGAATGGCCGANGATGTCGNACNGGGCTCCANCCGGTCCCGGACCGGTGTCTGTCCGAGCCAGTGNCCGACCCACACAAGAAGGGAATCCGCATCACATGAAGGTCTGGATCGACCAAGATCTCTGTACGGGTGACGGACTNTGCGAGGAGATCGCTCCCGACGTCTTCGCCATGCTCGACGATGGACTCGCCTANGTGAAGGACGGCGACAAGATCCTCAGTGAACCCGGTGGCGCCGAAGCGGTCGCCCCGATCCCCGAAGCACTGCTGGAGGCCACCATCGAGTCCGCCGAGGAATGTCCCGGCGAGTGCATCTTCATCGAGGTGGACTGAGTCCACGCCCCGACAACCGATCGACCGAACCGGAGGGCCTGCGGGCCCTTCTTTCGCGTTCCGGGACCGAATCGGTCAACGGCACTCGGTGGGTGGNACCGGACTGCTCCCGACCTCTGCGAGGAGGACATGCACCTCTCCGACCTGGACGGCGAANGANGTCCCTTCGCCCCCACGCGTGTTTGCAAACACCACGCCCACCACGGTGCCGGATCCGTCGACGATCGGACCACCGGAGTTGCCGTACGCCACCGAACCGTCGAGGAGAAGGGCGTCCCGACCACTTCCGGGCTCTCCGTAGATGTCTTCACCGGTGGCCCGAATGGCCTGCCTGACGGTCAGGTGCCGCTCGACAGGCATTCCGTCACCGTCGTAGGCCACCAGAGCGACGGCCGTACCAACGGTCGCCTCGCCCATCGCGAGGGGTTCGCCCAGTTCCTCAGCGGTCCGGAGGATCGCCAGGTCCGACACTGGATCGAAGGCCACGACCCGACTGCTCACCTCCCCGGCGCCGACACTCAGGATCGGCACCTCGATTCCGGCCACCACGTGCGCGCTGGTGACCAGCAGGTCGGGAGCGATCAGGAAGGTGGTGCCGACCTGTGCCTTCCGNCAATCCAGGCCGCGAACGNAGTGGACGGCGGCACGGGTCGCTGCAAGCACCGTTTCCGGGACCTCATCGGAGGTCTTGCCCGGTGNCACGGTNCTCGTNGGAGCCGTCGAGGTNGTCACGGAGGTGCTCGTGGGCGCCGTCGAGGTCGTCACGGAGGTGCTCGTGGGCGNCGTCGAGGTCGTCACGGAGGTGCTCGTGGGCGTCGTCGAGGGGGGCTCNNCGCTGTTCGTGCAGGCGCCCGTGGCCGACAGGGCCACCAGGGCCAGAACGGCTCCGGCGGCGGTGCCGAGCCGATTCATGGAGCCAGGAGGCGTGCGTGGCTGAGAAATCCGGTGTGGCCAACCATCCGGTGCGCCGGGCGGACCGCTGCACCCTCGATGTGCCAACTTCGGTGCGTCACCTCGAGCGTCTCCGAGAACGCGAATCCGTGTTCATCGAGGGCCTCCCTGAAACTGGCGGCCTGCACGATGCTCGGCGTNTAGGCGAGGATGATCCCGCCCTGGCGCAAGGCCTTCGCCGCATGGGGAACCACCTGCCAGGGTTCGGGAAGGTCGAGCAGCACCCGGTCGAGGTCCGTCTCGTCGATTCCCCCGTAGGCGTCGCGGATCTCCACGTCGTAGCGGTGGAGTTCCTCGGCACCGAGCATCGCCTCCACGTTCCGGAGCGCCCTCTCTGCGAAGTCGNCCCGGATCTCGTAGCCGANGACCTGCGCCCCAGCCCGGAGGAGGGTCATCGAGAGCGCACCCGACCCCACGCCCGACTCCAATACGCGCACTCCCGGCCGGATGTCGGCCAGCATCAGGATCGGGCCGAGGTCCTTCGGATAGATCACCTGGGCGCCCCGGGGCATCTTGAGGACAAAGTCGCTGAGGGTGGGCCGGAACGCCACGAAGGAGCCCCCCCGACTCGACCGCAATCGACCGCCGTCGGGTGACCCGATCAGGTCATCGTGGTCGACCACGCCCGTGTGCGAATGGAATTCGCCGCCGGCCTCGAGCGTCACGAGGTAGCGCCGATCCTTCCGATCCACGAGGAGCACACGGTCTCCAGCCTCGAACATGTTGCTCATCCGGGAACCCCGTCAGCCTGGCGGCTTTCCAGCCTCACGGGCACACGGCGCACCGCGGCGTCGTGCGTGGGANCCCGATCCCCGGTGGCGCGGTCGACGAGTCGNCAGAATGCGCAGACCTCGCCNTTCGCAGGGCTCCCGCACGTGGCACAGGTGCCGAGACCCTGATCGACCTCCGCCATCTGTGAGCGGAAGAGGTCCGCCGCCCGGTCGAGGAATCCGAANTAGAAGGCGTGCCTGGTGCCCGGTGACTGCGCTTCGACGGCGTTCAGGGCCGCCTTGTAGCCCAGGTGGCGGTTCCCCGCGGCCATGGGGCACTCCTCGACCTGGTAGTCGATNCCNCGCAGCACGCAGTAGGCGGCGGTCTCGCGCTCCCCCAGCCGAACCANCGGCTTGACCTTGCGTGGGAATCCGTTCCCGGCGGGCAGGACGGGCATCTGTCGCGCCAGGTACTCGCCCTCCCAACGCAGGACGTTGCCGAAGAGCACGGCGGCCTCGTCGTCGAGGTTGTGCCCGGTGGCGAGTGCGTCGTAGTCGCCGTCTCGGGCGGACCGGTCGAACAGGTGCCGCTTCGAAAGCCCACAGGCGCTGCACGGTGGGCGGTTCGCCGCCCTTGAGCCATCGGGGATGCCGAAACCGTGCTCCGACCGGAGGTCAACCTCGAGGAGGCGGAGCCCACGGGCCGCAGCGAACTCCCGCGCATGGTGGCCCGACCCCTCGCTGTAGTCACCGATTCCGAGCCCCAGGTAGAGCCCGTCCACCTCGTAGCCGAGAGCGAGGAGGATGTCCCAGAGGGCAAGGGAGTCCTTGCCTCCGGAGACGGCCACTAGGACACGGTCACCCGGCGACAGCATCTCGAAGGCCTCGATGGCCTTCACCACCTGGTCGCGACAGAGCCGCACGAAGTGCTCCTCGCAGAAGTTGGCGTTGTGCCGTCGGACGTCGATCACCGCTGGCTGGCGACACACCCTGCACTTCACGAGGCACCACCGGAGATAACCGGGCGGATCTCCACCTCGGCATCGGCCTCCAGGCGTGCATCACCCGGAACGAGGGTGCCGTCGCTGATGACGAGGACCGTCTCGCGGTCGATGTCGAGCCGTCTCAGCAACGCCACTACGGACAGCGGGCCTGCGATCTCGAGCATCCGGCTCGGGTTGCGGAGTTCGACCCTCATCGGCCAGTCGGTTCCCTGCCGTTGGCGGTGGCCGATGGCAGGTGGCGGACTTCGATCCCCTCGCCCTCCTGGAGGCGCTGGCGGTGGACGACCGGCCCTAGTCCCGGTCGGACCACTCGTCGAACCAGTTGGGCCAGTGCGACCAGAACCAGAACCGCCTGCCAACCTCGATGGCCCCCCAGCACGCCGCGGCGAAGGCCGCGACGCAGCAGGCTCCCGGCGGCCAGGGCCATCAGATCCGCCTGATCTCAACGGTGGTGGAGGACCGTCGACCGATCCGGCGGCCCACCAGGTAGGCCACTCCCAGCAGCACGGCGCCGACGACGACGGCTGCCGCGAGCAGTGGGGTCCGCGCCTCACCCGCACGGCCGCCGGCATCTCCGAAGGTGTCGCGCAGTTCCGTCTCGAGGTCCTCGCGGGTCACACGGTCATCACCCATCCGGGGCCCTCCGGATCCTGCGCAGGGCCATGCCGCAGATGGCGACGAGTGCGACCGCGACGATCAGGTACGGCACGAAGGACCAGCCGGCGTCGAGGGGCTCCCACGCCTGCAGGAGGCGGAGCGCCCCGACCGCCAGCAGCACGACGCCGGTGCCGAGCAGGAGTGAGCCCAACACGCCGAACAGGAGCGTCCGACCGACCGAGCGCAGGGGGTCGACCGTCTCCTGGCGGACATAGCGCTTCAGGAGCGCGACGAGGTCGTCTTCGTTGGCCATGGGTCGTCCACGTTATCCCTGCGTCCCGGCACCACCGCCGTTGCCATCCATCCGGTGGGCGACGACGGCTTCGAGGTCCCCGAGGTACCCGTCGACGAGGTCCAGGCGGTCGGACACCCGGGTGGCTGTGAGGAGCCGTTGGCGGTCGAACGGCCCGAAGGGGCCGAGTGCCGCCAACTGGAACGTGCCGAGCGCTGGGTCCTCGGAACATTCGAAGGTGCTGGCCGTCACCGACTGGCCCAACTCGCTGAGATGGGCCAGGATCCGCCGTTGGCGTGCGACGAGGTCCCGGAACCGGGTGGTCTCGACACTGGCGTCTTGTACCGCCTCCTCGACATCCGGCAGGTCCTCGACAACCGCCGTCGGATACGGGTCGTCGGGAAGCCAGCGAACCACCTGGATCCGTTGCATACCGACGACTGCGACAAGCCATCCGTCGTCGGCCGCCGGCCGTGCCTCGACGATCCGCGCCATCGTGCCGACCTCCGTGCGGACCTCTCCTCCACCCACCTCGCTCCCCCGCTCGATCAGGACGACCCCGAAGAGCCGGGAGCCCTCGAGCAGGTCGACCAGCATCGTCCGATACCTCGACTCGAAGACGTTCAACGGGAGGAACGCCGTGGGAAGGAGCACCGTCCCCAGCGGGAACATCGCCTCGGTGCGCTGACCCTCCCGGATCGAGGGCGATCCTGCGCCCATGGGATCAGCGGGTGACGACGGGGTGTGGTTCGAGCAGGGAGAGGTCCGGTCCGTCCGGGTAGCCCACCAGGGTGAGGACCACCTGGTCGTGGATCGACCGGATCTCCTCGGGCATCGACTGGGCGTTACTGAGGACTGCGAACGTGAGCGACCTGCCTCCGAGGGTCTCGACCCGACCCGCCAGGCTCACGGCGTCGTTGAGGGTGCCCGTCTTGGCAGCGACGCGACCCTCGGCAGATGTCCCGACGAGGCGCTTGCTCATCGTCCCAGATTCGCCGGCGACGGCGAGGCCGGTGCCTAGGAGGCTTCCCGATTCATCGGTCGACGTTTCGAGGATCGCCACGAGGAGAGCACAGGACACCTGGTTGCCGGCGTCCAGCCCGGAGCCATCGGCGCTGGTCGATCCAGCGAGGTCGAGGCCGAGGTCCTCGAGGGCGCCGCGCATCGCGGTCAGCCCGCCTGCCGTGCTGCCGGGGGCTTCGACCTGCGCTCCCAGCGCCTTGACGAGGAGTTCGGCGGTCATGTTGTCGCTCGTGAGGAGCATCTGGCGGACGATGTCGCCGAGGGGCGGCGACTCGATCATCGCCAGTTCGACCGTCGCATCGAGCGGGACTACCCCCGCCTGGGCGACTCGGCGGATCACCAGGTTCCGGGCCTCGAGGAGGTCGTCGAAGAACGCCGCGGCGAATGCCGCCGGTTCGGCCGCAGGGGTGTTGTAGCCGTATGCGGTCCGCTCCGGCTCCCAGCGGGTGAACCCGTCGTTGACGGTGAGGGCGCTCAGGGGGCCGGCCTGCGACTGGTTCCCGGGTCGGAAGCGCTCCGGCCAGGTCTCGACCCAGCGAAGTCCGTCGAACCGGCTCTCGTCGCCGATGACGGCGCCGGTGATGGTCGTGATCCCGGCGTCGGCGACCTGCCCGGCCAGGAGGTCGATGTCGGTGTAGGGCAGGGAATCGTCGAAGCGGTCCGAGTAGCCCGCGGTCGAGAGCAGCGGATCTCCCGATCCCACCAGCCAGATGTCGCCGTCGATCACCCCTTCGACGGGCTCGGCCCGGGCCATCAACCGCGTGGTGAAGCGGTGGTCGGGTCCGAGGAGGGCGAGCGCTGCTGCGCCGGTGAGGAGCTTCTGCGTGCTGGCGGGAACGAGCGCACGATCGGCGAGGTGGCCGTAGCGGGCACGTCCGGATTCCGAGACCGCCACGCAACTGTCATCGGGAAGGGCGATGGCCGACTCCTCGAGGGAGACGATCAGACGGCGGTCCGCCTCGGGCTCCTGGAGGAAGACCGGCACCCGACGAACGGAGAAGAGGGGCGTACGAACCTCGGGCGGAGGGATCGCCGAGGGCTCGCGCGGCGGGCGGTCGTGCTCCTCGTCGGATGCCCGCGCCTGCCACGCTGAGCCCACGGCGAGTGCCACGAGCAGCAGCGGGAGTGCGATGCGCCTGATCACGGGGCGCATCGTAGAGGTGTGCGGTCCCACAGGTGGTGCGGCTTCGGCCAGCCTTCCGCTGGCCCATCGTCGGCACCGGTCCGCCGGGATGCCGTCTAGGTTTGTCCTGCATGGAGATCCTCGCCGCACTCTTCTTCGAGGGGCTCGAGCTCCGTCCCGCTTCGGGTGGCGTCACCAAGATCGACCTGACCGGCATCCACTTCAGCATGGCCGCCCCCACGCCCGTGCCCATCACGGTCGCTCCCCACCTGATGGTCCTCGTGCACTGTCCCGAANGCGCCTCACCGACAGCGGCGCTCGAGGTCANCTTCACGAAGGACGGGGAACGGGTTGCACGCAACGCACAGTCGCTCCAGGTCGAGCCTGGACGCTTCGGCTACCGCCTCGTCCGTGCTGAGGTCGAGATCGAGGACTACGGCACCATCGAGGCCCACTGTCGGATCGACCAGGGACCGGTGACCGTCGTACCCTTCACCATCCTGCCCCCAGTCCCTGCCGATCCTCCTTCCGACCCGGGCCCGGAGGCCTCCTGACCCGGTGCGCTACGCGGTCGCCCTGTCCGAGCATCACGACACAGGCATCGCCCTCGGCGAGGTCGTCGGCCAGGTCCTCGACCGGCTTGGGCCCGCTCCCGACGTCGCTGTCCTGTTCCTGACCGGGCACCACGTCGACCGGTGCGACGAACTCGGCAGGACGGTGCGGCAGACGCTTGGCGCCCGACACCTGATCGGAGGGACCGCAGTGTCCGTCCTCGCCCATCGTCAGGAGGTNGAGGAGTCTCCGGCGATCGTCCTGTGGGCCGGNCACACCGGTCCTGTCNAGGTCTTCCGNCCGTCGCCGGAGGGCGGNCTNCCCGANGACCTCGTCGACGACACGACCGTCGTCGTCCTGGCCGATCCGTTCTCGTACGACGCCGTCAAACTCGCCGGCAACGTCCCNCCGCAGGTCACGCTGGTCGGCGGGCTGGCATCTGCAGCGGGCCGGCCCGGTGGCAACAGNCTCTTCCTCGACGATGAGGTCCAGACGGGCGGGGCCGTCGCCCTGGCGCTCCCTCCGGGCCTCAGCGCCCGTCCCCTCGTCTCCCAGGGCTGTCGCCCGGTCGGCGAGCCGATGACCGTCACGTCCAGTGAGGGCAGCCTGCTGCGAACGCTCGGTGGCCGTCCCGCACTCGAGCGCCTGAAGGCCATCTCCGAGGCCGCCGGGCCCTCCGAGCGCTCCCTGCTCTCGCGGGGCCTCCAGGTGGGGCTCGTGGTCGACGAGCACCGCGAGGTGTTCAGGCCCGGCGACTTCCTGGTACGGGGCGTGCTGGGCGCAGACCGCACGACGGGCGCCGTGGCCATCGGCGACCACGCCCCGATCGGCTCCACGGTGCAGTTCCAGGTCCGAGACGCCGACGCCGCCATCGCCGAACTCCGGCAGATGGCGGCCGCCTGGCATGCCGACTCGGCCCTCGTCTTCACGTGCAACGGCCGGGGCTCCAACCTGTTCGGCAGACCGGGACCCGACGCGGAGGCACTGGTCGACGGCCTCGACACGACCGCCGTGGCCGGAATGTTCTGCGCCGGCGAGATCGGCCCCATCGGTGCCAGGCACTTCCTCCACGGCTTCACGGCCTCCGCCCTCCTGCTGGGCGCCGAGCCCGCCACCTGAATCGCCGTTCAGCGACCGAACGGTGCCGGGCCGCTCCGGAGCGCGCGGATAGGGTGAGCGATCACGTCCCCGACCGGAGCCACATCGCCAATGAGCGCCCCCCTGGACGCCGCCCTCGAAGCCCGGGCCGTCAACGTCATCCGCGGCCTCTCGATGGATGGCCCCCATGCCGCCCGGTCCGGCCACCAGGGGACCGCCATGGCGCTGGCTCCACTGGCCCACATCCTGTGGACCCGGGTACTCACCTATGACGCCGCCGATCCCGAGTGGCCCGACCGCGACCGCTTCATCCTCTCGGCCGGACACGCGTCGATCCTCCTCTACTCGATGCTGCACCTCACAGGCCACGGCCTGACCCTCGAGGACCTGCGCCAGTTCCGGCAGTGGGGTTCCGCCACACCCGGCCATCCTGAGGTCGGGGGTACGGCGGGCGTCGAGGTCACGACCGGCCCCCTCGGCCAGGGCCTAGCCAATGCAGTCGGCATGGCCATCGCCGAACGCAACCTGCGCGCACGCTTCGGTGCCGANGTCTGCGACCACCACACCTTCGTCGTCTGCGGAGACGGCGACCTCGCCGAGGGCATCAGCCACGAGGCCGCATCGCTCGCCGGGCACCTCGGCCTGGGGCGCCTCGTCGCCGTCTACGACGACAACCACGTCACGATCGATGGCCCGACCGAATTGGCGCTCTCCGACGACGCCCCGGTCCGGTTCAGCGCCTACGGCTGGCACGTNATCGACCTCGGCGAGGCCGCCGAGGACCTCGATGGCATGGAAGTGGCCCTGCGTGCCGCCATGGCCGAGGACGACCGACCCTCGCTGATCGTGCTCCGCAGCCACATCGCCGCCCCCTCCCCCGACGTCGACTCGCCGGCCGCCCACGGCTACTCCCTNACCGACGACGGCATCGCCGAAACGAAGCGCCGCATGGGCCTCCCGGACGACGAGTCCTTCCACGTCCCCGACGAGGTTCTCTCGATGTACCGCTCTGCTGGCGCCCGGGGTGCCGCCGCACGTGGGGCCTGGCAGCANCGCTTCGACGCATGGGACGGCGACCGTGACGGGTGGAAGGCCTGCTTGGGCCAGTCAGGCCGTGACGGCTGGGCAGACGCCCTCCCGAGTTGGGAGCCCGGCGAGACGGTCGCCACCCGCAAGGCCGGCAACGCCTGCCTCTCTGCGCTCCTCGACAAGGTCCCCGGCCTGGTCGNTGGGGGTGCCGACCTGACCGGCAACACCGGCACCACCATCAGCGGCCACGGGGTCCAGGGCGCCGACTGCCCCGAGGGCCGGCAGATCTTCTTCGGTGTCCGCGAGCACGCAATGGGTGCCATCTGCAACGGCATGGCCCTCCACGGCGGAATCCTCCCCGTGGGTGGGACCTTCCTCGTCTTCAGCGACTACATGCGGGGCGCCGTGCGCCTGGCGGCGCTCAGCGGCGCCAAGACGCTCTTCGTCTGGACGCACGATTCGGTCGGGGTCGGTGAGGACGGGCCGACCCACCAGCCCGTCGAGCACGCCGCGGCCCTGCGGGCGATCCCCGGGCTGCGGGTCTTCCGACCCGCCGACGCCAACGAGACCGCCGGGGCCTGGAGGGCGGCGATCTCGGGTGACGGACCCACCGCCTTCCTGTTGACCCGCCAGGACGTCCCGGTCCTGGTCGGCACGGACGACCATACGGCGGTGGCCCGGGGCGCCTATGTCCTCGTGGACGCCGACGGACCACCGGACGTCGTGCTCATCGGCACCGGGAGCGAGGTCGCGGTCGCCCTCGACGCCGCAGCCTCCCTCACCGCCGGCGGCACTTCCGTCCGTGTGGTGTCCATGCCCTCGATGGACCTCTTCGGCGCACAGGACACCGCCTATCGTGCATCCGTGCTTCCCCCGGGCGTGCCTGTCGTGTCGGTCGAGGCCGGCGTCACGTTCGGCTGGGGCGCCTGGGCGGATGCGTCGGTCGGCATCGACCGCTTCGGAGCATCAGCTCCCGGCGCCGAGGTCATGGAACACCTCGGGATCACGCCGGCGGCGGTGGCCGCGGCGGCCCGCGGACTCCTCGAACACAGGGAAGGTGCGGCATGAGCCGACTGCAAGAACTCTTCGACCAGCACGGCCAGAGCCCCTGGCTGGACAACCTGCGGCGGGGCTGGATCTCCTCCGGTGAACTACAGGTACTCATCGACCGGGGCGTGCGCGGTATCACGTCGAACCCGTCGATCTTCCAGAAGGCGATGACCGGGACCGACGACTACGACGAGCAACTCAGCGCCCTTGCCGGAGCGGGACGATCGATCGAAGACTCCTACTGGGAGCTGGTGACCCGCGACATCGTCGATGCGCTCGACCTGCTGCGACCGGTCCACGAGGCGACCCACGGCCTCGACGGCTTCGTCTCGGTTGAGGTGGATCCCAGCCTGGCGGCCGACACCGGGGGCACCGAGGCGGCGGCCCGCCACCTCAGCCGGATCATCGACCGGCCCAACCTCTTCGTGAAGATCCCGGCCACCGCCGAGGGGATCCCCGCCATCCGCACGATGATCGGCGAAGGGTGCAGCGTCAACGTCACGCTCATCTTCTCCCTCGACCGCTACGAGGACGTCATGGAGGCGTACATCGCAGGACTCGAGGCCCACGAGGGCGACCTGTCGGGAACCTCGTCGGTCGCCTCGTTCTTCATCAGCCGCACCGACACCGAAATCGACCGGCGCCTCGAGGCCGTCGGCACACCCGAGGCCCTCGCCCTCCGCGGTCGTGCAGCCGTCGCCCAGGGACAGGTCGCCTACGACCTCTTCCGGCAGGCCTTTTCCGGACCTCGTTGGGAGGCACTCGTCGCACGGGGGGCGAGGGTCCAACGCCCCCTCTGGGCGTCCACCTCCACGAAGAACCCCGCCTATCCCGACACGCTCTACGTCGACGCCCTGATCGGCCCCGACACCGTCAACACGCTCCCCGAGGCGACCCTCGAGGCGTTCGACGAACACGGCACCCTGGCCCGCACGGTGGACGCCGACCCCGAGGGGGCTCGAGCCACGTTGGCTGCCGTCCAGGCAGCCGGTATCGACCTCGACGACGTCTCCCGGGTCCTCGAGGAGGAGGGGGTCGGCGCCTTCGTCAAGTCCTTCGACGAACTCCTCGACACCCTCGGGCAGAAGGCCGAAACCCTCATCTGATTGCCTTCCGAGTCCGTTGCAATTCGCAACGGACTGTTATGGTCCGGTCATGCCCGGCGAGTTGCTCCCCCCGCTCGAGGACCGCTGCTCGATCGCCCGCACCCTCGAGGCCGTCGGCGACAGATGGACCCTGTTGATCCTGCGAGACCTGTTCCGGGGCGTCCGTCGCTTCGAGCGCCTCCACGAGGACCTCGGCATCGCCCGGAACCTCCTCACCGACCGCCTCCGACGATTGGAGGACGCCGAGATCGTCCAGCGGGTGCCCTACCAGCAACGCCCGCTCCGCCATGAGTACCGACTCACCGCCAGTGGACGCGACCTGTCCCCGGCGTTGATCGCCCTCATGTCCTGGGGTGACCGTTGGCAGGCAGAGGACGGACCACCCACCCTGCTCATCCACGACGCCTGCGAAACCCCGATCCAATACACCGTCCGATGCCCGTCATGCGACGAGCCGGTGGCTGCCCACCACATCCGGAGCCGACCCGGCCCCGGACGCCACTCCCTCTCCACTGGCGTCGCCCGATGACCGTCGACCAGCTATCCGACCGAGACCGCGAGTTACTTGAACTCCCGCTACCCGAGTTACTCGCCGCTGCCCGTGAACGCCGGGACCGGGCGCACGGCAGTCGCGTCACCTACAGCCCAAAGGTCTTCATCCCCCTCACCATGCTCTGCCGTGACCGCTGCGGCTACTGCACCTTCGCGCAACCGCCGGCCCGACTGGCCGCCCCGTACCTCCTGCCCGAGGAGGTCCTCGACATCGCCCGGCGGGGAGCTTCGATGGGATGCCACGAGGCCCTGTTCACCCTGGGTGAGCGGCCGGAGGAGCGCTATCCGGTTGCGAAGGACTGGCTCAACCGGCACGGCTACAACTCGACGATCGACTACCTGGCCGACGTCTCCCGGCTCGTACTCGAAGAGACCGGCCTCCTCCCCCACTCCAATGCCGGCGCCCTCTTCGAGGACGAACTGGCACAACTCCGCGAGGTCTCCGCCTCACAGGGAATGATGATCGAAACGCTGCGCCCGGACCTCGACTGCCACCGGGGCGCCCCCGACAAGTTGCCCGAACGTCGCCTTGCCACACTCGAGGCCGCCGGGCGACTGCACATNCCGTTCACCACGGGCATCCTCGTCGGCATCGGCGAGGGCCGCATCGACCGGATCGTCGCCCTGGAGGCGATCGCCGAATCGCACCGCCGCCACGGCCACGTGCAGGAAGTCATCGTCCAGAACTTCCTCCCGAAGGCCGGCACCGCCATGCACGCGGTGCCGCCGTGTCCCGAGCACGCCTACCTCGAGGCCATCGCACTGGCCCGCCTGGTCCTCCCGGATGCGGTCCACGTTCAGGCGCCGCCGAACCTCTCCGACGACTTCGGCCCGCTTCTGGAGGCGGGCATCGACGACTGGGGCGGCGTCTCCCCGGTGACGGCCGACCACGTCAACCCGGAGCGGCCCTGGCCCGCCCTCGACCGCCTCCGGGCCGAGACCGAGAAGCATGGCTTCGCCCTCGCCCCCCGGCTCACCCTCCATCCGGAGTTCGTNCGGCACCCGGAGGCCTGGCTCGACGAGGCGCTGCGCTTCCCCGTCATGGACCGGGCGGATGCCGAGGGCCTCGGACGGGACGATCCGGGTGCGGTCTTCCCCGAGCGCATCGAGGCCATCACCGCAGAGGACGGTGCAGAGGTCCGCCAGATCGGGCACGACTCGACGGCCTGGTACTCGGGTGCGCCTGTGTCGCCTGCCGACCTGCTCGGGGGCCCGGCGGCCGCAGGGGGCCGCCTCCGAGAGGTCCTCGACGGCGTACTCGAAGGCCAGGAGGCCGGAGCCGACGAACTCCTCACCCTCTTCGCTGCACGCGGCCCGGAGGTGCGTGCCGTGGCCGAGGTCGCCGACGAGCTCCGGCGACGGGTCGTCGGCGATGTCGTTACCTGGGTCGCCAACCGCAACATCAACTACACGAACGTCTGCACCTACAAGTGCCGGTTCTGCGGCTTCTCCAAGGGGCCCCTTTCGCTGAACCTCCGAGGCACCCCCTATCTCCTCGACATCGACGAGATCGCCGGCCGTGCCGCCGACGCCGCACGCATGGGGGCCACCGAGGTCTGCCTCCAGGGCGGCATCCATCCCAACTTCGACGGCGACTTCTACATCGACGTCACCCGGGCGGTCCGCGATGCCGTGCCGAACATCCACGTCCACGGCTTCACCGCCCTCGAAGTCACCGAAGGGGCGAGACGCCTCGGCGAGCCGTTGGAGGACTACCTGCGGCGCCTCATGGATGCCGGGCTGAGCTCCCTGCCCGGGACCGCCGCCGAGATCCTCGACGACGGGATCCGGGCCGAACTCTGCCCCGACAAGATCAACACCGAGGAATGGCTCGAGGCCCACCGCACGGCACATAGGGTCGGACTGCGCTCCAACATCACGATCATGTTCGGGTCCATCGAGGGCACCGAGCACTGGGTTCGGCACCTGCTCGTGTGCCGCGACCTCCAGAAGGAGACCGGTGGCTTCACCGAGTTCGTGGGGCTGCCGTTCGTGCACATGGCGTCGCCGATCTACCTGCAGCGCCGGGCACGCCGTGGCCCGACTTTCCGCGAGACGCTCCTGATGCACGCCGTTGCCCGGATCGCCCTGCACGGACTCATCGACAACATCCAGGGTTCGTGGGTGAAGATCGGCTTCGACGGCATCCGCCAGATGCTCCAGGCCGGGTGCAACGACCTCGGCGGAACGCTCGTCGACGAAAACATCTCACGTGCCGCCGGCGCCGAGCACGGTCAGTCCGCCCACGAGTCCGACTTCCGGACGCTCGTCGAGCCGCTTGGCCGCACGCTCGCCCAGCGCAGCACGCTCTACGGAAGCGTGGACGTCGGCAGTCGTCTCGAGGTCAACCGTTCCGACGACGGCCGCTTACTGATCCCGGTGGTCGGCGCCTGAGCNGACTCGAANTCGACGGTTACTNCACGGACACCATCGGTAGGGTGCGAGAATGAGCCTGCGGAACTACCGGACCGGNGACGACGGCATCGANGCCGCCATCGAGGAANTGGCCCAGGCGACGGGACGTCGGGACGACCTGGACATGATCTCGGAACTTCTCGTCAGCGCAGTCCGGCTCGCACGCGAGGNCGTCGGCCGCGGCGACCTGAAGCTCGTCAACAGCGCCCTCAAGGAACTCCGGCACGCCTTCTCGGTCTTCGAGCCGTACCGGACCGTCCGCAAGGCCACCGTGTTCGGTTCCGCCCGCATCGCCGAGGGCGACCCCGCCTATGCGGCCGCACGCGACTTCGGGGCCGCCATGGCTGCACACGACTGGATGGTCATGACCGGGGCCGGACCAGGGATCATGGCGGCCGGCCTCGAGGGAGCGGGCCGCGACCGCTCCTTCGGCATCAACATCCAGCTCCCCTTCGAGGCCGAGGCCAACGAGTTCATCCTCGACGACCCCAAGCTCGTCAACTTCAAGTACTTCTTCACTCGCAAGGTCACCTTCATGCGCGAGTCCCACGGGTACGCCCTACTCCCCGGGGGCTTCGGCACCATGGACGAGGCCTTCGAACTNCTCACCCTGATGCAGACCGGNAAGACGCACCTCGCTCCCGTCGTGCTGCTCGACCCTCCGGGNGACACCTACTGGTCACACTGGACCGAGTTCNTCCAGGCCGAGCTGGTGGCCAGGAACCTGGTCTCCCCGCACGACCTGTCCCTCATCCACGCCACCGACGACCCCCGAGCCGCCGCCGAGCACGTCCGGGACTTCTACCGNACCTACCACTCCATGCGGTACGTGGGCCGCCACCTCGTCCTGCGCCTTGAACGCGAGGTGGACGACGCCGAGGTGGCGACGCTCGACGAAGAGTTCGGCGACCTGCTGGTGGACGGTCACATCGAACGCTGCGAAACGACCTCGCACGAACTCCGGGACGACGACGAGGTGGCCCGGCCTCGCCTGCGCCTCCACTTCGACCGCCGTTCCCACGCCCGGCTCCGACAGTTGATCGACGCCCTCAACGACGCCACGCCCGACTAGCCGTCGGCCCACCCGGAATCGTCGGGCTCCTGGAGGAGGTTGATGGCCTTCTCGACCGCACGACGGGCCCTCGTGAGGCGGCGCTCGTCGACCGGCAANNCGTTGCCGCCAGCATCGATCGACTCCCGGAGTCGGATGATCGCCAGGTCGGCCAACTCCTCGGCAATCCCCTCGAGCTTCGCTCGGATCTCCTCGAACTCACCCGCCATGGGCACCTCCCTGCGGTCCCCGAATCCTCTCGGCGACGACCTCCAGAGGGTGTCGAACAACGTGGCCGGCGGCCGCCAGGTAGATGGCGCATCCCGGGTTGGCGCTGACCACGGTCGCGGCACCCGTGGTGGCCATCGCCCGCTTGATGGATGCCGTCTTACGAAGGCGGACTTCGGACGCCAGTTCCGACTGGAGCACGGAGAAGGCCCCACCNGCACCGCAGCACAGTCCCTCGTCGTCGAGTTCGANCGTCTCCGCATAGGGAGCCAGGACGGAGCGCACGCTGGCATGGCAACCCTGGGCGTGGCGAAGGTGGCAGGGGTCCTGGACGATCACAGTCGTGCGCTCCCCCACCGGCGCCGGCATCCGGTGGATGTTCTCTGCCAGCCACTCATGGACGTCCCGCACCCTGGAGGCGAAGGCGACCGCCTCCGGCGTGCCGACGAGCGATCCGTACGCGCGCAGCGCCGCCCCGCACCCGGCCGAGTCCACGAGCACCGGGACATCCGCCGGGATCGCCGCCATGACTCGTCCGGCGAGTGCTCGTGCCGCCGCGTCAAGNCCGGCATGAGCGTGCAGGGCGCCACAGCAGCCTGCCGCATCTCCGGAACGTAGGACCGTCGNTCCGGAAGCCTCGAGGACCTCCTCGNCCGCCGCATGGACCTCGGGCTGCCAGGCGTCCATCACGCAGCCCGTGAACAGGACCACATCGCCTCCGATCCTCCCCTTCTGCCGGGGATCCCGCAGGGGCAGTCGAACGGGCAGGGGCAGTCGTCCGGGGAGGAGGCGCAGTCGCTGCAGCAGGGCGAGGACCCGGCTCACCCAACGGAGTAGACGCGGGCGGACCAGGACGGAAAGGCCGACGCGGAGCCGGAACGGCACCCGACGTCCGGCCGCCANGACTGTCCGCGTATCGGTCATCAGTTCACCGAAGGGCACTGCCGAGGGGCACGCCGTCTCACATCCACGACAAAGGATGCACGTGTCCATCGACTCGAGCCATTCGGCATCGGGGACCATCACGCCTTCCTCGACGGAACGCATGAGGGCNATGCGCCCCCGGGGCGAGTACCGCTCGTCACCGGTGACCCGGTAGGTCGGGCAGTGGGGCAGGCAGAGGCCGCAGGCGACACATGACGCCAGCGCATCGTCACGGAGGCCGAGGACCCCCCCGGTGCGGGAGGACGAGGAGTCGGTCATGCTGCGATCCGATACGGGTCGCGGCCGGGGTTCAGGCGTCCATCCGGATCGAAGCCGGTCCTGATCCTGGCGGCGAGGGTGACGACCCCCGGTCCGGGTATGCCGGCCTCCACCTCGACCGGTCCATGGACCACTCCGGTACCCACCTCGAGGATGCACCCCTCCGGAAGTCGGCCGGTCCAGCGACTCCGGTGCGGCGGCAGCGCCGGAGCGGCCGCGGCCACCTCAAGGCCGAGATGTGAGCCAAGCGCCGCCGCCTCCGCCTCGACATCCCCGTCGTACCCCTCCAGGCATACGCTGACCCGCTGGCCATCCCACAGCGCGCTCGACGGGCGAAAGCACATGTCCCGGACCGCCTCGGGTGTCGCCGACCCCTGCATCCAGAGCACCCGCTCCGGTGACGGCCAGGTCCGCAGGATCACCTGCCCGATGAGGGCCAGGGTGCCGAGCGACCCGACGAGAAGGCGGCACAGGTCGTAGCCCGTCACGTTTTTGACCGTCGGTCCACCGGCGGTGAAGAGGGCTCCGTCGGCACCCACACAGTCCGCCTGGAGGAGCGCATCGCGCACCGCTCCGATCCGTGGACGCCGAAGACTGCTCCGTCCGACGGCGAGCACGCCACCGACTGTCGCCCCTGGCGGTCCCTCGAGCGCCACCTCCTGCCGATGCTCGGCCAACGCCCCGGCGAGGTCGGCGAGGGGCGTTCCGGCACCCACGACAACGGTCATCTCCGCCGGATCGAAGGCAACGACTCCGGTGGGCGCCCGAACCTCCCGGCTCCCGCCGGCCGGAGGGCCACCCAGTTCCCAGCGGGTCCCTCCCCCGCGGACACAGACCGGGCCAGAGTGCCCGACCTCGTCCCGGAAGTCCGCGAGCCCGCTCACACCCATACACCTTCCGGAATCTCGGGCAGTCCCTGGACGTCGCCGCAACTCGATCCGGAGGGCAGCACCTTGTGGGGGTTCGCCACTCCGTCCGGGTCGAAGGCGTCACGCAGCACCCGTTGCGCAACCAGATCCTCTTCGGAGAAGAGCAGCGGCATGAACCGACGTTTCTCGAGTCCTATGCCGTGCTCTCCGGACAGGACCCCGCCGACCTCGACGGACAGTCGGACGATCTCCTCGCCGGCGGCCAAGACACGCTCCATGACCCCGGGCTCACGATGGTCGAAGACAAGGAGTGGGTGCAGGTTGCCGTCGCCGGCGTGGAAGACGTTCATCACGATCAGGCCATGACGCTCAGCAATGGCGTTCACGCCGGTGACCACCTCGGCCAGACGGGTCCGCGGGATCACGGTGTCATGCAGGTAGTAGGACGGCTTGATGTTGGCGATCGCCCCGAAGGCGCCCTTCCGGCCCTTCCAGATCCGGGCCCGCTCCCCCTCGTCGGCGGCGATGCGCACGGTCCGGGCACCACACTCCCTGGCGATGGCGGCGACCGCCTCGACCTCCCGGGAGACACCCGCAGGCAGGCCGTCGAGTTCGACGATCAGGACGGCGGCAGCATCGAGGGGGTACCCGGCCTTGGCGAAGGGTTCGACCGCCCGCACCACCTGCTGGTCCATCAACTCGAGCGCCGCGGGGACGATCCCGGCGGCAATCACGGCACTGACGGTCTCGGCGGCCTCCTCGATCGTCGTGAAGTCAAGGAGCAGGGTCCGGACCTCTGGCGGGTCGGGCGTGAGCCGCACCGCGATGCGCGTGGCGATTCCCAGCGTGCCCTCGCCGCCGACGAAGGCGCCGCGGAGGTCGTACCCGACGGCATCGCCCTCCTCCTCCCCGAGGACGGCGACCTCACCGTCGGGGAGGACCACCTCGACCGCCGCCACGTGCACGCTGGTCACGCCGTAGAGGAGGCAGTGGGGGCCACCAGAATTGTTGGCCACGTTCCCACCGATGGTGCAGGCCTGCTGGCTGGACGGATCCGGGGCGAAGTGCAGCCCGGTCCCAACGAGGTGCCTCGTGAGGTCCAGGTTGACGACACCCGGTTCCACCCAGGCGATACGCCGATCAACGTCCACCTCGAGGATCCGGTCCATGCGGGTGGTCGAGATGACCACGGGGTCGTCGCAGGGCACCGCCCCTCCGGACAAGCCGGTCCCCGCCCCGCGGGGGACGAAGGCACGCCCGTGGGCACGGGCGACGCGGACGCATGCCGCCACCTGCTCGGTGGAACCCGGAAGGCAGACGACACCGGCGCGCCCCCCACGAATGATCGACCCGTCACGGCTGTAGAGGTGGANGGCCGAGGCTCCCCCCGCCACCCGGTCCGCTCCGATCGCCGCCTCGAGGTCACGCGTGAGCAGATCGAGTGAGCGTCGTCGAGTCCACCACATGGACCCAGTTTGTACGACAAGTGGAGTCAAGTCGCGAACCATGAAATCTCGCCTCCCGTGCCGCGCCAAAGCGGGCATCGGGGTGTAGGAAAGATGCCGTGAGTCGCCTGCGCACCATCGCCACCCGGGGCGACACCCCCGTGCTGGCCATGTCGATCGCCACCGGTGCACTGGTCGCACTNCTGATCGCCGGCTTCGAGTACCTGACGGACAGCGTTCTCCTCGAGCGCCTCTCCCACCGACCCCTCTGGCAGATCGCCCTGGCTCCGGCGATCGGGCTCCTACTCGCCACGCTCATCCTCCGCTGGGCGGGTCGGGGCCTGGGCTCGGCCACCTCTGACGAGTTCATCCGGGTGTACCACGAGCGAACCCCGCGCCTGCCGCTGCGAGACCTTCCCGCCAAGTTCCTGGCCGGGGTTGCCACCATCGGATTCGGAGGCGCCCTCGGTCTCGAGGGCCCGTCCATCTACATGGGTTCCACGACGGGACTGGCCGTCCACGACCGCTTCCGGCGCTGGCTCCGGCGTGAGGACGTCCGGATCCTGCTCACCGCCGGTGCGGCCGCCGGTGTCGCAGCGGTGTTCAAGGCGCCGGCCACCGGCGTCCTGTTCGCCCTCGAGGCCCCGTACCGGGACGACGTCACCCGACGGGCGCTGATCCCCTCGCTACTGGCCGCGGCCACGAGCTACGTCACCTACATCAACATCATCGGCCCCGACTCGGTGATCCCGTTCCTCAACGACCCCGAGAGCCGGCTGGGCCTCAACCTCATCGACGCTCCCCTGTTCACNGAGGATGGCCTGGTCTGGATCCACCGCGANCAGTTGAGCGCACTGTTCACCGGGGTCAAGGCCAGCGACGTGCTCGGAGCCGTCCTCGTGGGCATCCTGGCCGGCCTCGGTGGNCGTTCGATGGCCTGGTTGGTGCGTTGGGCCAAGGGGATCTCGAAGCAGACCAACGCCGTCACCCGCCTCCTCATCGGTGGTTCGTTCCTCGCCGTTCTGGCGGTCGCCGCTGATGCCCTCTTCGACGCACCCCTGACCATCGGCCCGGGGTTCAGGGCAATGGAGTGGGTGGTCTCTCCCGACCATGGGCTCGGCCTGATCGCGCTCCTCTTCGGACTGCGGATCGCTGCCACCGTCGTGACCCTCACCGCAGGGGGCGTCGGCGGACTCTTCATCCCGCTCGCGGTCCAGGGGGTGATCCTCGGTTCATTCGTCGGGGCGATGGTCCACACCGACCGTCCCGGCCTCTACCCGATCCTCGGCCTGGCGGCCTTTCTCGGCGCCGGCTACCGGGCACCGATCTCTGCGGTGATGTTCGTCGCCGAGTCGACCGGTGGGGCCTTCGTGGTTCCGGCTCTCATCGCCGCCGCCGTCAGCCAACTTGTCGCCGGCTCGTCCTCCGTGGCGGAACACCAGCACAAAGTGCGCCTGGGCCACCTCGAGCGTCGCTTCACCCTGCCCGTCACCGCTGCAATGGCCACCGACGTCCTCACCGTGCCACCCGACGCGACCCTCTCCGAATTCGTTTTCCTCCACGTGCTCGGGCGTCGCGAGCGGTCCGTGGCGGTGGTCGACGGCGGCACCTACCTCGGGATGATCAGCCTTTCGGAACTCTCCGAGATCGACCGCACGGAATGGGACGACACCATCGTCGGTGCGGTACTGCGTTCCGACCTACCGGCGGCGAGACCCTCCTGGACGTTGCGGGATGCCATCGGCACCATGGGCGAAGCCGACGTCGACGTCCTGGCGGTGGCCGACGCCGACGCTTCGTTCATCGGCGTCATCCGGGAGGACGACATCCTCAAGTTGGACGAGATCCTCGATGAAACCGGCGGTTGATCGCTCGGAGGTTCACCAGCGCTCCATGGACTCACGCTGAGGCGTCGAGTTCCTCCGCTGCTTGGATCTCTTCGTCGGCTTCGTCGTCCTCTTCGGCCCAGGCNTCGTACGCGGGCGAGTGGCCCTCNTCGGCCTCCGGCAAAGCGGAGTCGGTGGACAGGCTGTCGAAGATGGATTCGAGGTCGAGGTCCTGGTTGCGCTTCAGCGCCCTGGCCTCTTCGAATCGGCGATGGCGACCCTTTTTCACGGCGCCCTCTCNCAGGTCGATGGTCGTTAAGCCCAGCACTCTATCCAATCGCACCAGGCAACAGAGGTCCCCGGTGGACACGGACAGGCTCAGGATCCGTCCCTGTCCTCGAGCAGGAGCCCGCCCTCTCCATCGAAGGCCAGCGCAGCGCGCCCGGACAGCAGGTCGGACAGGGCCGAGCCGACGACGTCACCGCGCCACCCCGATGCCAACCGGGTCTCCCCCTCACCACGGACCAGGGCCTCAATGTCGGACCGCGTCCCGAGCAGCGTCGCGTCGAGGTCGAGGTCCTTCGCCGCCTGGGAAACCCAGGCGGACACCAGCGTCACGGCGGCACGCAGGTCACCCTGAACCCTGTTGGAACGGCGTGGGGTAGAGGGCACGGGAGGGAGGCCTGACGCCCCCTCCAGCGCGTGCAGCACGTCGGAAGCAGCGCCGTTGCGGAGGTGGCGACCATCAACACCCCGCACCCGACGGAGCGCCTCCTCGTCGGCGGGATTCTCCTGGGCCACTGCCACCACGGCCAGGTCGGGGAAGACACTCCGGACCGGGACATCACGCTCCGCTGCCTGGCGTTCACGCCAGGCGGCAAGGGCCCGCGCCCGGTTGAAGGCATCACCGCGTAGCCGCCGGGCCTCCTTGATCCTCTCCCAGGCGGCAAGTGGATCGCGTGGCCCACGGTCGCGCTCGAGCAGTTCCCGACACTCATCCCTGGCCCACTCCATGCGTCCTCGGGTGGTGAGGTCCGCTACCAGGCGATCGTGGAGGACCAGGAGGTGCACCACGTCGGCAGCGGCGTACTCGAGCTGTGATCCCGACAGGGGTCGAGCCAGCCAGTCGCTGAGGCGGTCACCCTTCGGCAGTCGGATGCCGAGTTCCCGCTCGCAGAGGGTGGTCAGCGATGGCGTCGAGAGGCCGACGAAGCCCGCCGCCAACTGCGTGTCGAAGAGATTCCGTGGCGCCGTCCCGCAGGCCCGGTCGAAGACCTCCAGGTCCTGGCCAGCGGCGTGCATGACGAAGAGGACGTCGGACTCCAGCACGGGGGNGAATGCGGAGAGGTCCACGGCGAGCGGATCGACGATTGCCAGGCNGTCGGCCCACCCGATCTGGAGAAGCGCCACCTGAGGGTANTAGGTGCGTTCACGGTGGAACTCCGTGTCGACGGCGATCCGCGGCTCGTCCAGCAGACGGTCGACCAACGCCTCGAAGGCCTCCTGCTCCTCGATGGGTGCCGGAGCAGGCTGGTCGGAGCCACTGATGGTTCCTCGTGCGCTGCCGCCGCTTCGGCGCCTCAGGTCGCCAGCCCCGTCTCGACCGGGAAGCCGCCAACGACCCAGGCTTCGGTGCCCCCGAGCACGTTCACCGCATCGATGCCCCGGGTCCTCAGGAACTCGGCGGCAGCCAGGCTCCTGCCCCCCTTGGCACAGATCAGGTACACCGTGCCGTCTCCCGGGACCTCTTCGACACGGGCAGGGACCTCACCCAGGGGGATGGGGAGCGCTCCCGGAACCCTGGCCTGCTCGAACTCGTCGGGTTCGCGGACATCCACGAGGGACGCCCCCTCGGCGAGCCGCACCGCCAACTCGTCCACATCGATCTCTGGAACGTCCATTGGCTGTTCGGCGCCTCTCGGTGATCGGATGACGGGCGGCACCCTAGTCAGGACATCCGGTCGGACCGCGTCCAGTCGTGTTCCGGCCCCTCAGGTCCTCAGGACGATCGGCGTCCCTCAGTGAACGCTCGTCGGATACGCAGACCTCGACGACCGACAACTTGCGGCCGGCGCGCCAGGGAGCCCGCTCCCCCGCCTCGAACGAGGCAGCCAGCGACGTCCGTGCGCCGGCCGGCCAGAGAGCATGGAGCCACTGGGGGACACCATCGAGTACCGGGAGCACGACGGAGTCCGGAGCATCAATGCCGTGATCCAGGAGTTCGGCGACGGTGGCCGCAGAGGCATCCGGNAGGTCGCAGGCGAGGACGACCACCGGGCGTCGCCCGTCCTCGTCGAGGGCGGAAAGTGCCGTCAGAATCCCTCCCAGCGGGCCCTCCCCGGGCCAGGCGTCGGGGATCACTTCATGGCCGATGGCCTCGGACAGGCCGTCAGCACCCCCGACCAGGAACACGGGGGAAAGGTGCGCAGCTTGGAGTGCCTCGAGCGCCCCCATGGCCAGGGGCCTCCCGTCGACCTCCAGAACCGCCTTGTCCACGCCCATACGGCGACTGGCGCCCCCAGCCAGCACCGCCCCGGCCACTCCCCGGTCGTCGTCGGTCACCGATCCACTGCCGGCCACGTCGGATCGAGTTGACGGAGGAAGAGCTCACAACGTTCCTGTTCGTCAACCTCCCCAATCTCGCCGGCCGTCCTGGCGAGGCCGTCCAGGCAGCGCAGGAAGCCACGGTTCTCGAATCGCTCCCACCGGACGAATCCCGTGCCGCGCCAGCCACCCTGGCGAAGCCGGTCCAGGCCGCGGTGGTAGCCGACCCGATAGGCGGCGTAGGCCTCGACGCGATCACGGGCCAGATCGCCGAGCGATGCCCAGGCGGCGAGGCATCGGGGCCAGCGTGCCGCCACCGCAGCCACGGCATCGCGTTGAACACTCTCGCGCAAAGCCAGCGCCTCCCCGAGTGCGTCGAGGCAACCGACGGGTTCGGGATCCAGGATGGCCTCGGGAGGGCCGCTCCCCGACAGGCTCACCGGGTGTTGTTCGCTCACGGCCGAGGAGGGTACCCCTCCCCCAGCTCCCGAGGGGCGCTCGGTAGGGTCCCAGCATGTCCGACAGGCTCTACGACCTCCCCCAACTGACCACCCTGCCTAGTTGGGCGGACCCCGAGCTCCTGGCGAACGCCAGCATGCTCGGCCTCGTCATCCTCGCCCTGGCCGCCTACCTGATCCTCCGCTTCCTGCGCAGGATCGTGGTCAAGGTAGCCCTCATCGCACTGGTCGTCCTGGTCGGATTCGGGCTCTGGGACCAACGCCTCGAGCTCCGCTCGTGCGCCGAGGACTGCTCGTGCACGCTGTTCGGCCAGTCGGTGCAGATCCCGCTCGACAAGAATCCCCGCTGCGGCGCCGGCTGATCCGCCGAGCCGGATCAGGGCGCTTCCGGGATCCGTTCGAGTCGGAGTTCATTCGTCGCACGCGACGCTGGGTCGGTTCCCGCCAAAACTGCCACGAGTTCGCCGACCTCGACGCCCCCCTGTTCACGAGTCATGTGGAGGGCCGCGACGACGCGGAGGTCCACGTCGCCGTCCTCGGGCAAGTGGAAGGGCTCGGTGCCCCAACTCAGGGAGAGTTGCCGGACGGTGCGCTCGTCGGCGCTATAGCCGAGGATCCGCGCCGCTGGCCGGAAGCGCGCCATCGACCGGACCGTGAAACCGGAGCCTGACACGCAGACGATCGTTCGGATACCCAGTTCCTCGACCGCCCGTGCAGTCGCCACGGTCATGGCGTCGGTGATCGATGTGTTCGGGTCGACGCCGTCGGCGAGGCGGGACTCGGCCAGTTCGGCGGACCATCCATGGTGGTCGAAGTGCTCATCGGCGTGCTGTGCGACGCGGGACATGGTTGCCACCACGTTGACGGGATCGACGCCCACGGCGGTCTCCCCCGAGAGCATCACGGCACTCGAGCCGTCCCAGATGGCGTTCGCCACGTCGGAGACCTCGGCACGGGTCGGCGTTGGATCCTTGATCATGGACTCGAACATCTGGGTCGCAGTGATCGCCGGCCGNCCCAGCGAGATGCACTGCCGGATGATCTGCTTCTGGAAGACCGGTAGGGATTCGATGCCGCACTCGTTGCCGAGGTCGCCCCGAGCCACCATCACGGCTCCCGACTTCTCGATGATTCCCCGAAGATCAGTAAGGGCTGCTGCCGTCTCGATCTTGGCCACCACCAGAGGGCCGAACGGGTGCGGGTCGAGGCCGAGGCGTTCGATGTCGTCTNCCGAGCGGACGAACGAGAGGGCGATCATGTCGACCTCGTATCCGNGGAAGAATTCGACCGCACGGANGTCCTCGGGAGTGGGCGCCGAGAGGGAGAGCCGATCAGCGGGGATNTGGAGTCCCGGCCGNCCCGAGAGGACACCGCCATGGACGACCGTGGAGGAGATCCGGTCGCCTTCCAGGTCACCCATCTGGAGGATCACCCGGCCGTCACCGATGCTCATGCGACCACCCGGTTCGACGTCGGAGAAGAATGCCTCGTAGTCGACCTCGATGACAGCCGCCCGGCTCCGGAGGTGGCCGATCCGCAACTGCACCGTGGCTCCCTCGGCGAACTTGACGGGGTCATCGCCGAAGTTGGCAGCACGAATCTTGGGCCCCGTCAGGTCGATGAGGATGCCCACCGAGCGGTCCTCCTCGGCGGCGAGGCGNCGAATCGTCGTCAGGCGCTCAGCGTTCTCCTCGAGGGAACTGTGCGCCATCCCGAGGCGGGCCACGTCCATCCCGGCGCGGATCAGGCCGCGCAGCACCGGCTCACTATCGGAGGCGGGCCCGATCGTCGCGATGATCTTGGTGCGCCGGGACATTGCGACACGCTACCGGCTCGACCAAAGTGCCTGTCGGGTAGGCCGACGGGATTAGCGTCAGCCCGTGCACCTGCGTACATACAAACCCCGACACCCGTTTCTTGACCACCCCGGCGTACTCGCCTTCGCCCACCGCGGTGGAGCCGAGGAGGTTCCCGAGAACTCGCTCGCCGCCTTTCAGCACGCCACCGACCTCGGTTACCGCTACCTCGAGACCGACGTCCACCTGACCTCCGACGGGGTCGTCGTGGCATTCCACGACGACGTCCTCGACCGGGTGACCGACCGCACTGGACGTCTCGCCGACCTCNCCTGGGAGGAAGTGTCCGCCGCACGGATCGCCGGCACGGAGCCGATCCCCACCCTCTCGGACCTGCTCGAGTCGTTTCCGGATGCCCGGATCAACATCGATCCCAAGGGTGACGCAGTCGTTCCCGCCCTGGCCCGCATCCTGGGGGAGTTCGANGCCCTCGACCGGGTCTGCCTCGGGGCGTTCTCCGATCGCCGACTGGAGCACCTCCGAAGCCTCCTCGGGCCGGGGCTGTGCACCTCCGCCGGCCCACGTTCCATCGCCGGATTCCGAGTCGCNTCCCTCGGGCTGCCGATACGACAACCACCGTGGCACTGCCTGCAGGTCCCGGTCCGATCGAACGGCATCCGCCTCGTCGACCGACGGTTCATCGCTGCGGCACACGACCGGGAACTCCAGGTACACGTCTGGACCGTCAACGACCCCGTGGAGATGCAACGCCTGGTCGAACTCGGAGTGGACGGCATCATGACGGACCGACCGAGCATCCTCCGGGAGGTCCTGGACGAACGGGGGCTCTGGGCCTGAGGCTCCGACAACACCTCCTTCGAAAGCACCTACGCACCGCTACCTTTGGGTGATGCCCGACGTCGCCACCCGCCTCCACCTCGACGCCGTCCTCGGCACCTGAACCCACGGTTCCCGACTCCCCGATCCGGCCTCCGGGCANCGAATTCCGGGTACCACAGGGCCGTACCTGTGGACGGCCCTGTGCACGACCCGCCGGATGTAGTGGAAATCCATCCAATACTTGGGGATTTCGCCCTACTGGGTTGACCAGTGCCCCNCCGTCCTCCAAGATGCGATCACGCCGAACACGGCAAGGGGAATCGGATCCAGGTGGTCCGACGAACCACCGAAGGAAAGAGCTCTCGAGCTCGGACCGGAGGAGGAGCGTCGAGAGCCTGGTGAAGCCCCCGAGGCGAGTTCGGGGAGGACCAAGACCACGCTGGTCCCTTCGGGGAACAGCAGGTCGGCCGCAGGCACGGAGGTGTCAAGGCCGGAAGGGTTCGGAACGGCTCAAGGGCCGATCCGGAGTCGATCGGACGAAACACCAGCCGGGCCCGGGTCGCACCCGGTTGCGCCGACGCCGACGGGCGACGGAGGCAAAAAGGGTGTGGAACGGGGACGGTGTGTCGGGCACACCTGGTCCTTCGGGCGCCGTCGGGNGCCGGAAGGAGAGGGAGTGCCGGATCCCGCCGGGGATCAGTGGTCGAGTTGGGCTCGGGTTCGGGGACCGACGGGTCGTCGANAATCGAGTCAGGGTGCAGCCCCCAGGGGAGGCACCACGAGTCCGGATCGTCTGACGGGACGGACCGGAGGGTGGAAATGGGACGAGGATTTGGCTCCGAGGAGTTGACCGGTTCGCCGGGAGGCTACTCGGGGCCAATTTCCTTTTTCTGGNCCCTTCTCTGCCTTCCGTGATCAGGGCACGTACTCGCCCATCACCGCCAGCGCCGTCAGGGCCACCATTCCCACTGCGGACACAGCTGGCACGAGGCGTCGGAGGCGGCTGTCATCGGCCAACACCGCCAGGGCCACGACGATCGGGAAGCCGTTCAGTGCATAGCGCTCGAGGCTGTTGAGGTTGTCGGCCGCCAGGGCGACCAGCAGGCAGGCAGCGGCAAAGGNTGCGTACCCGAGCGGCATCCTGCGAAACGCCACGATGACGAGGACGACGAAGCCCAGGGCGAACGGGATGTGCAGGCCGTCCCCGAGCGCATCCGGCCCGAANAGTTCGCCGAGCCCNGNGATGAGCCTGCGCAGGGGGTCNACGGGATCACCCCGGAGCTCACGTTGCACGACGAGCGGGGCAAAGGGCTCGTCGACAAGGGCCGACGCCCACCATACGAAGGCCCCGAATCCGACGGGGCCGCCGATGACAGCCGCCGTCCGAGCGATCCTCTCCCCCGCCGGTGCGGAGCGCCAGCCCGGCCAGACCGACGCCAGGGCTGCCACCGCCAGCAGCGCCCCCGTCGGCCGGGTCAGTGCGGCAGCCGTTGCGAGTCCGGCCGCCCACCACCAGTGCCGCCGGGACAATGCGAGGAAGGTGGCCACCGCCAGCAGGAGGAACAGCGCTTCGGCATACCCCCAGACCAGCACGAAGGCGGGTGGGAAGCAGGCCGTCAGCCACACGGCCCGACCGGCCAGACCACTGTCGCCCGTCACCTCGCGGACCAGGCGCAGGAGGAGGGCCATGGCCACCAGGGCCGTGACNTTGGNGATGAAGAGCAGCGCCGGTCCTGCTCCGCCGGGAAGTACCACATCGAAGANGCGGCCGAGGAGCACGAAGCCCGGAAAGAAGCGGATGCCCTCCGGCGCAGGACCCGGATAGCCCGACTCGACGAGCGACCGGTACCAGGCACCGTCCCAGGCGAGGAGTCCCTGCCCGACCTGGAGGGGCCGGTCCCCGTCGTGCAGGTGGTCGACGTAGAGGCGGACGCCGAGCATCGTTCCGACCACCAGTAGGCGGGCCACAATCCAGGCCGGGAGGACTGCGATGAGGTCCCTGCGGAAGGTGTCGATCACGAAGGAGGCACCCCGAAGGCGTTCAGGTTTGCNGCGTTGTAGTACTCGTCGCCGTCGGCCCCGACCAGGTGGCGGGAGNCACCCAGTCGAGCACTCAACTCACCGTGGAGGCGCCCACACTGNCGGCCGTAGTTGCGGTAGCCGTCGATCCAGATCATCCAGACGGCCCTCGATCCGCCAGCGCGAGCCACGATGGCGTCGGCCGCCGCAGCGGGGTCGGCGGACCGGTTGCGATCGGCATAGTCGACCCAGTCCACGCTCCTCCCGTCGTCCAGGGCCGGGTAGGCGACGGTCGTGAAGCGATCGGCGAGCAGGAAGTATCCGGCTGGAGCCAGCTGGTCGGGACAGAAGACCACCAGGTCGCCATCATTCCCCTCGGCGGCGACCACCTCCGCAGCCACGCCTACCTGGGTCCGGTCCCGGCTCAGTTCACGTGCGACCGAGATCCACGACAGGCCGACGAGGAGCACGAGGGCCAGGGCAGTCGCCGGACGCGGCAGGCGGGCCAGTCCCACCCCGGCTGCCAACACCACCGGCACGAAGCAGAACACCCCGTACCTCCCCTGAAAGGCCGTCTGAGTGACGAGGCTGACGCCGGCGCCGAGGAGCATGGTGGCGAAGCCCACGCCGATGGCGATCCACAACCAGGGCAGGTCGGTCAGGCCCAACTCCGAGCGGTCGCCCCGGGTTCCGAGTCCGAGAACCACAAGCACGGAGAGGACCACGGCCACGAGGAGCGCCTCGGAGCCCCGTCCGCCGCCGAAAGCCTCTAGGGCCAGCGCTGCGACGACCGTCGGCCGCGGCCCGGGGGACCACGGCGTCCCCGTGTGGGCCAACTGGTACCAGAGGACGGGAAGCCAGGGCACGAAGGCCACGGCACCGGCAGCCACCCCCACGAGGAGCCTCGGCGCTGCCGCCACCCGCCGTGTGATGGTGGCGANGAGGAGTNCGCCGAGGAGGACGGCGACGAGGAAGAGGGACCAGTAGTGCGTGTAGAGCAGCAACGCCACCACAGCGGCGACTCCNGCNAGGCGTGGTCCGTCCGGTCGGCGCCATGCCGACTCGACCGCGAGGTGGCCGAGGAGGAGGAGGACGAGCAATAGGGCGTACATCCGCGCTTCGGTGGCATACCGGATGGCGAATGGGCTCGAGGCCAGGACACCGAGCACAAGGGTCGAGGTCCGTGCCTCGACATGTCGTCGTGTGACCGACACGACGAGTCCGAGGGCGAGCACCCCCAGCAGCCCCGACATCGCCCTCGCCGCGAATGCCGAATTCCCCGCCACGGCTGTCCAGGCGGAGAGCAGCAGGTAGAAGAACGGCGGGTGCCCATCGTGGCGGAGGGCNTCGACGAGTCCTCCCAGTCCCTGGTCGGCCAGGGTGACTGACTGCGCCTCGTCCAGCCAGAGCGGGGAATCGGCGACGAACCGCAGAAGGATCCCGACGAGCAGCGCCACGACGACGACGACCCCGACCGGGGAGCGGAGAACCTCCATCGGACGGGCGGCCCCCGTGGAGGACGTGGAGGACGACGCGCTCACGATCCGTGATGGTACCGGCCGCTCAGAGGCCGATGGGTATGCTGCGCGGGAGCGCCTAGGCCGGCCTGCTTGCCACCACCGACCGACGGCCAGACGCACCCCATGAACCCTGCCGAGCCCCCCCACCGCGATCCAGAGNATGAGCGGACCGTGATCGTCGGNGCCGGTCCGGCCGGCCTCACGGCTGCCTACCAGTTGGCGAAGGCCGGCCGGGCGGCGACGGTCCTCGAGGCCGACGACGTCGTGGGCGGCATCAGTCGGACCGTGCTCCGCGACGGCTGGCGCTTCGACATCGGCGGTCACCGCTTCTTCACGAAGGTCCGTGTCGTCTCCGACCTCTGGCACGAGATCCTCGATGACGATGATTTCCTCGTGCGCCCCCGCATGAGCCGCATCTTCTACCAGGGACGCTTCTACGACTATCCGCTGCGTGCGGGAAACGCCCTGCGGAACCTGGGCGTGGTCGAGGCCGTGCGGTGCGTGCTCTCGTACGTCTGGGTGCGGATCCGCCCACCCGCCGACCAGAGCACCTTCGAGGGCTGGACCGCCAGCCGTTTCGGATGGAGGCTGTACCGCACCTTCTTCAAGACCTATACCGAGAAGGTCTGGGGCGTGCCCGGCGACCANCTTCGGGCCGACTGGGCGGCGCAGCGCATCAAGAACCTCTCCCTCTTTNGNGCCGTGCTCAACTCGTTGCTGCCCCGCCGCAACCAGAAGGACATCACCAGCCTCATCGANGAGTTCGANTACCCCCGATACGGGCCCGGGATGATGTGGGAGCGCTGCCACGAGAAAGTTCTGGCGCAGGGTGGCGACGTCCGTCTCGANCACCGGGTGACGCGCATCGANCATTCGGGTGGGCGGGCACACACCGTGCTCGCAGAGGGCCCCGAAGGTCCGCTCACGCTGCCCGCCGNCCACGTCATCTCGTCCATGCCGATCCCCCACCTCCTGCGGGCCATGCACCCGCCCGTTCCCGATGAGGTNGCCGCCGCCGCAGACGGTCTCCGCTTCCGGGACTTCATCACCGTGGCCCTGGTCGTTCCCGAGGAGGACGGCTTCCCTGACAACTGGATCTACATCCATGCTCCCGACGTCGACGTCGGCCGGGTCCAGAACTTCGGCCGCTGGTCGCCGTACCTCGTCAAGGACGGACGAACCTGTCTCGGGTTGGAGTACTTCGTCAACGAGGGCGACGACATCTGGAATGCCGACGACGCCGACCTCATCGCCAAGGGCAGCCGCGAAATGGCCCANCTCGGCCTCCTCGACGCCTCCCGGATCGAGGCGGGCCACGTCGTCCGGATGCCGAAGGCGTACCCGATGTACGACGGCGACTACCAGACCCACGTGGCGGTCCTGCGCTCCTGGCTGGAAGCGAACACGCCCAACGTCCACCCCGTGGGGCGCAACGGAATGCACCGCTACAACAACCAGGACCATTCGATGCTGACCGCCATGCTCGTGGTCGAGAACATCCAGGGCGCCGACCACGACGTGTGGCAGGTCAACGTGGAAGAGGACTACCACGAAGAAATCCGACCACGGAGGCCCGCCGCCTCCGGTTGACCTCGGAGCCGACTCCCGATGGCTGGGCCGTTCTCCCTCCTCCCGACGACGCCCTTCGTCCGTCGACTCTGCCTGATCGCCCTCGCCGGCCTGGCGCTCCGACTGCTCTATGTGCTCCTCGTNACCCGGGGGGCGGCGCTCACCGGTGATGCCGGCTACTACCACGAGGCCGCCAACCTCCTGGCCGACGGACTGGGNTTCACCGAGCCCTACCGGTACCTGCACGGCGGAGCCCAGGAGTACCTCTTCATCGACGACCCCTCCCTCATCACCGCGACCGCCAACACCGCCCTCCCCGTGGGACATGTGGAGCCCACCGCAGGCCACCCCCCGCTCTGGGTGCTGATCCTCGGCCTTTCTTCGCTCCTCGGGATCACCAGCGAACTCGGACACCAGTTGGTCTCGGCCTGCGTCGGTGTGGCCGGGATCGTCCTCCTGGGCCTCCTGGGCCGGGAGNTCGGCGGTGAACGGTGCGGCCTCCTCGCCGGGGCATTCGCCGCCGGCTACGCATTCCTGTGGTTGAACGACGGGTCGATCATGTCCGAGAGCCTCGTCGTGGCACTCGTCGCCGCCAGCACCCTTGTAGCGNTTCGCCTGCGGGAGGACGACGGACCCCGGTCGGTGGTCCTCTTCGGCCTCCTCGCCGGACTGGCTGCCCTGACCCGGGTTGAACTGATCCTGTTCCTGCCCTTTGCCGTGNTCCCCATGGTGGTTGATCGGGGACGTCCCCCCGCCGAGCGCCTCCGCAGGGTCGCCACCGTCGGCATCGTCGCCCTCCTCGTCATGTCCCCCTGGCTGGTCCGCAACCTGTCCCGATTCGANGAACCGGTGTTCCTCTCCAACGGGTCCGGCGTGCTCCTCGCCCAGACCAACTGCGACGCCACCTACTACGGCGACAAGGTCGGGTCCTGGGAACACCTCTGCGTGCTTCCCCAACCACTCGGAGACGACGGCAGGACCCTCGATGAATCCGAGCGAGACGCCGCCTGGAGGCAGCGTGGCCTCGACTACGCCTCCGCCCACAAAGGGCGTCTGATCGGCCACGTTGTTCCCCGGCGGATCGCCCGCCTCTGGGCGGTCCATGATCCGATCGAGCAGTTGCGCGCCGACGTCATCGTCGAGGGACGGCACTTCCGGGCCTCGGTCATCGGCCTCGTCCAATACACCCTCTTGGTGCCGGCCGCGATCGCCGGGGCGTTCCTGTTGCGGCGCCGACGACGCCCGCTCCTACCCCTGCTCGCCTGGCCGGCCATCGTCACCTTCGTCGCCGCCCTCACCATGGGAACCACGCGCTACCGGGTCAGCGCCGAGGTCGTCATCGTCGTCCTGGCCGCCGTGGCGGTCGATTCACTCGTCGACCGGCGCCGGGAACGGACGACCGACTCCCCGGGCTGAACGTCGGGCCGCCCCTACACTGCGTCGATGGTCCATCCCGTCAGCGTCACCCTCGACGTGGAGGACCTGCGCCCCTCTCCCGACCTGCCGGAGCGGGCGGTCGTGATGACCCACCGGGTCCTCGACCTCTTTGCCGAATTCGATATCCGTGCCTCCGTCTACGTGGTGGCCGACCTGGCCGAACGCCGTCCAGAACTCGTGCGGCGTGCNGCNACAGAGGGCCACGAGGTGGGCCTCCACGGACATGCACACGTGCCCCTACCCGTGGTGGGCGAGGCGCTGTTCGCCGAGGCCACCCGCAGCGCCCGCTCCCTNCTCCAGGACCTCTCCGGCCAGCCCATCGACGGCTACCGGGCGCCGATGATGTCCCTGGTGCCCGCCAGNTCCTGGGCGGTTCCGATCCTGGCAGANCTGGGCTTCACCTANTCCTCGAGCACGCTTCCCGCCCCGAGTCCCCTGTACGGGTGGCCCGGACTGCCGAGACGGGCGTTTCGCTGGTCCGCCGGACCCGTCGAGTTGCCCTGCCCGTTGGTGCGCATTCCCCTGCTCGACCTCCCCTACCTCGGCGGCACCTACCTCCGNCTGCTGCCCGATGCCGTCCGGCGCCATGGGCAGCGGCGTGCCGGGCCCGATGAGGTGCTCTGGACGTACTGCCATCCCTGGGAGTTTGATCCCGACGAGCCGTACCACCCCCACGACCACATCGGCACGGTCGCAAGTCGGATCGCCTGGCTCCGCCGGACGCATATGGAACGCAGGGTCCGACGCCTGCTCGCCGAGCCGGTCGCCGCCCCCCTCGGCGAACGCGTCGAGGCGATCGCTGCCTCGGACCTGCCGGTCGTCGACCATTCGCAACCCCCGACCCTCGGCCGGGTTGCCCGCCTCGCGAACGGGCGCCTGCGCTCCGGCTGATGCCGCCTACCGCCACTGCCGCACGGCCGACCCTGCGAGCACCCTCGACCTTCGCCGGGAGGCTCGCCCTCATCGCCGCACTCGGTGGCCTCCTCCGGGTGCTCTACGTCCTCCTGGTCCTGGCCGACAATCCCCTGAGCGGTGATGCCGCCGGCTACCACCACGCCGCCAACCTCTTCGCCGACGGCGCCGGCTTCCCCGAGCCGCTCCGGCACATGTTCGGCGGTGTCGACCTGATCGTGCGCGACGGCGCCGAACTCATCGTCGCCACGCCGATCGGNCACCTCGAGCCGACAGCAGGCCACCCCCCCGTCTGGACGGTGCTCCTCGGCACCTTCTCGTTCCTCGGCGCTGTCACCGTCCTCCAGCAACAGGTCGTGGCAGCCCTGCTCGGAGTACCTGCGATCGTGCTCATCGGGTTACTCGGCCGAGAGCTCCGTTCGGAGCGGCTCGGCCTCATCGCCGCCTCACTCGCCGCCGGCTATGCCTTCATCTGGGTAAACGACGGCCTGCTCATGGCCGAGACCGCCGCAATCGCCGCGGCAGCCGCCACCTCGTGGGCAGGGCTGCGGTTCGCACGAAATCCGTCACTCCGCCGAGCGGTGGTNTTCGGGCTGGTTGGTGGCCTGGCCGCCCTCTCCCGGGCCGAACTACTCCTCATCCTGCCGCTGCTGACCGCGGTGGTGCTCCTCCGATCCGAGCTTTCCTGGCGGGACCAGGGCATCCGTGCCTCGGCCGCTACTGCGGCCACGCTGCTGCTGCTCTCCCCCTGGGTGGTGAGAAACCTGCTCGTCTTCGAGGAGTCCGTCTTCTTATCCAACGGGGCCGGCACGGTCCTCGTGCAGGCCAACTGCGACCCCACCTACCACGGCGACTTCCTCGGCTACTGGCGCATCGAGTGCGGGCACCCGGCACCCTTTGGCCCCATCGGCGAGCACCTCGACGAATCGGAACGCGATGCCGTGGTCCTCGACCGGGCGATGGACTACATCGACGACCACCGATCCCGCCTCCTGACCGTTGTCGTCCCTGCCCGGATCGGGCGGATGTGGGGCGCCTACGACACAGTCGACCAATTGCGCCTCGACGCCCTGGTCGACCGCCGCCCGCTCGCCGTCTCAACGCTGGGGTTCCTCCAGTACGTCGCCCTCCTCCCACTGGCGACAGCGGGGGCGGTTCTGCTCTGGCGTCGCCGGGAGTCGTTGCTCGCCGTTGCGGCGTGGATCCCGATCGCCACNCTCACTGCGGCCATCTCGTTCGGCAACACGCGCTACCGGACGGCGGCCGAGGTCTCGATCGTCGTGCTGGCCGCCGTTGCGCTCGACGTCCTGGCAGAACGCCGGCGTCAACCGGAGCAGGCCCCCGGCGGATCGTCGTAGCGGGGGTCGAGTGTCCACTCCCCCGTCCACCATTCACCCTGCGGGTGACCCGCCTCCGGATCACCGACCTCCACGCCCACCACTCCACGCATCAGGAGCACCTCCGCCACGGCCTCACCGAGGAGCGCCGCNCCCGCCGGGCAGAGGTGACCGTCGTCCTCCCCGTTGCGGACCTTTCGAACCTGTTGAACGGTGCCGTCAACGGCGACATTGGTGCGGGTGAACTCACCCCGGGCATCGCCCAGTAGGGATCCGTCGATGTATGCGACGTTCCGATGCCTCCCCGCGACCGAGGAGATCACGTCGTTGACCAGGATCAGGTGCTCCCTGGCATCCTCTTCTGGCGGGGTCGGAGGCAGCCCCAGCCACACGAGGAACGTGCCGGTGTCGATGATCCGACGGGTCACCTCGTCGACCCTCGCCCGATAGGACTCCGGATCGGCCATTGCCTTGTCGGAATCCCAACCTCCGAGCATGAGGGTCACCACGTCGGGCTGCGTGTCGAGGATTTCGGCGAGATAGTCGTCGAAGCCGGGACGCAGTAGGCCGATTCCTCCGAATGAACGGGTTTCGACCTCGACGCCCGACCCGACTCCGGTCGTGATCGCCTCGAGCGCCGCCCGGATGCCGGGATCNGCGTCATAGGNGACGCTGTCGCCGAGCGTGACCACCCGGAGGCCGTCCTCCGAACCGGATCCACACGCTGAACCGAGGAGGGCAAGGGCCAGCAGGACCGCCGGCGTCACGGAACGGGGAGCCACGCTGCGGAGGCTACTTCGGGACCCGGGACCGGGAGGGAGCCACGAGTAGACTCAACCGCCGATGGACCGACGTCGCCTCCTGGCCGCCCTGGGCCCGCTCCTCGTCCTCCTGGGCCTCTGGATCGCGGTCATGCCGTTCAGCCGACCCCTGCCGGGCGGCGCCCACTTCGACCTCGGGTCCACTCCACGGNTCGGCTGTCGCTCGCCGGTGATCGGTACGTTCGCCGACGACCGTCCGACGGGCACCGTCTTCACCACGCCACGCCCAATGGAGGGGGACCCCACCGACGAGGTCGAGGTGCCGTGCGGGGGACGAGCCCGCTTCCGCCTGGGTCTCGGAATCGTGCTCCTCACCGGCGGGATCGTCGTGCNGCGAAGGACCGCTTCGACGGGGACGACGACATGAGCAGCGACATGACCGACCTGGCGGCGACCGCCGACCTGTTGAACGACGTCTTCGCCCCCGATCCCCCCCTCCAGCCCGACGAGTTGTCGTGGTACTACGACGAGAACCCGGAGGGCCGTGCCGCAGTGGGGCGGGTCCTCGACGATGGCCNGCAACTTGGCAACTACGCACTCGTGCCACTGCGCTTCGACGGCGTCGACGGGTCGATCGTCCGCCTTGGACTCGGTGTGGACCTGGCGGTGCGCCCGGACTCCCGGGGAACCGGTGCCTTCCGGCGGACCGTCGAGGACAGCTATGCGGAGGGGCGCTCCGCCGGCCTCGATGGCATCCTCGGAATCGCCAACCTCGAGTCAGCCCCGCGGATGGTCGAGGCGATGGGTTGGCGACNNCTCGACCCCCTGCCCCTCCGGCTCCTGTTCGCGACTCCCTGGTCGGGCTGCCATGAGCACCACACCGTCACCGGGGACCTGCTGGCTGGNGGACGCCTGGAGGAGTGGCTCCCGNACCGCTCGCTCCCGGGCGCCTTCGGACATNCCGCCACCTGGTCGGCCGAGCAGTTGCGCTGGCGCCTGGGAAGACGACGAGCGCAGTATGTGCTCCATGTCCTCGACGACGCCATCCTCGTCAGCACGCGAACCCGGATGGCCGGGGTCCGCCTCGCCGTACTGCTGAAGGTGATCCCCCGGCGGCCCCTCGATACNCCCCTGCGGGGCGGGCCACTTGCCGCCGCCGTGGGCGAACACCACCGCACGCCGTTCGTGGTCCACTGGGGCAACAACCACGACGTNCGGTTCCGCGGCATGTCGCTCCCCCGCCGGTTCATGCCGAGTCCGCTGGAGATCGTCCTGTTCGGCTTCCACGACGGCTTCGACGCGTCGGCGTTCGAACTGAGCTGCTTCGAGTTCCTCGACTTCGACGCCTTCTAGGCACCCACTCCGAGGTGGGTGCCGTCCCGGTCGACAGGCCGGTCGGATCACTCCGATACCGTGGCGGTGTGCGCACCGCCGTCGTGATGCCCGCATTCAACGAGGCTGANGCCCTGCCCGGCGTGCTCGCCGAGTTGGCGGAGGCCGTCCCCGACCATGAGGTCATCGTCGTCGACGACGGCTCCTCGGACGACACCGCCGGAGTCGCCGCTGCAGCCGGGGTGACCTGCCTGCGCCTTCCCTTCAACCTCGGTATCGGTGGCGCCCTGCGCCTCGGTTTCCGCTACGCCTCCGACGAGGGCTTCGACCGGGCCTACCAGTTCGANGCCGACGGACAGCACGACCCGTCCCAGATCGCGACCCTCCTCGCCGGCCTCGAGCACGCCGACATGGTCGTGGGCACACGATTCGGTGCAAGAGGTGCCGACGACCCGGGAAGCGGTGAGGGCGCCTACCGAGTGGGCCGGGGCCGCAACCTCGCCATGGGCCTCCTCCGGTGGCTGGTCCGACGGGCCACCGGCCGCCGCTTCACNGANACCTCGTCGGGGTTCCGGGCCCTCCNACGACCGGTCCTCGAGTTGTTCGCCACCGACTATCCGGTCGAGTACATGGACTCCGTCGAGGCCCTCCTCCTCGCCGTCCGCCATGGCTTCACGGTCATCGAGGTTCCGGTGCGCATGCGTGAGCGTCGGGGTGGGCGACCATCGAACCGGAACCTTCGGCTGGCCTATCACTTTGTCCGAGTGCTGATCGTCCTCACGTCCGGCCTGGGGCGTCGTAACCGACTCGGTGTTGCAGCATGACCGGCACCGCACACCTGGCCTTCGCTGTCCTGGCCCTCCTGGCGTTGGTACTGATCATCAACCTGGTGCGCCTACAGGCGCTGAAGGCCAAGTACTCCGTGCTCTGGCTCACCGTCGGGGCCCTGCTGGCCGTTGCCGCTGCGGTGCCCGGGGTACTCGACTGGGTCGCCGACAAGGTCGGCGTCACCTACCAGCCGGCACTGTTCCTGCTCCTGGGCTTCGGGTTCCTGCTGCTGCTGGCGATGCACTTCTCCTACGAGCTNTCCCGCCTGGAGACGAGGGTCCGAACACTCGCCGAAGAGCTCGCCCTCCTGCGCCACGAACTCGACGAGAACGAAGGCTGACCCGACCCCGAGCGCCCACCGGACCCCTTCTCCAAAGCACGGAGTGGGGATANCTGTTTCTGGAAGGGGCCCACCGGTGGTGGTGACCCCCGGCCAGAAGCAGAGCTCAGCGGGCCAGAAGCCAACCGTCAGCCACCAGTTGCTCTTCCAACTGCCTGGCCAACAGGTCAGCGCCGATCTCGAGGAAGTGGACCCCGTGCTCCTTGCGGAGGGGAACGATGCTCCCGTCCTCGTTGACGATCTCGTCCCGATACCGACCTTCCCCGTCGCCGAGTACCTCCATGGAGTCGAGCACCGACCCGGCCGGCGCCCATGCACCCATCGTGTCTTCCCAGACAACGTTGAGGTCATCGACCGCAGAGAACCGAGAGTCCCGCATCAGTGGCGTCGTCCACCAGTAGACGTGGCCACCACCGGCCAGCCAGTGGGCGACGGCCTCGTCCGCCCGCTCGNCCAGGACCTCCCGCCAGCGNTCGCTCCCTGCCGGGAGCGCCTCTCCCTCGACGACGTGGCCCTCGAACTCGTTGGCACCGATCATCATCAGAATCACCTCGGGCCGGGCCTGCGCCACCGAGAGGTCGTAGTCCGTGAGGACGTCCTCGTCCCAGTCCCAGTGGGGAACGGTGAAACCGAAGCCGAGGGCTCCCTTGCCGGTCAGGAGGACGTCATCGCGCGCTCCGAGGACCCGCGCGAGTCCGTACTGGAGGTCGAGCATCAGCGAGTCACCCAGGGCGAGGATCCGGAGCGGCTCCTCCGGGGAGGCGACACGGGGGGCGAGGGTCGTCGCCGGCGCCGGCGGGACGGAGTCCAGGGTGGTGGTGGTNGTGGTNGTGGTGGTGGNCGTGGTGNNGGTGGTGGTCGTGGTGCTGGTCGTGGTCGACGGTCCCTCGCTGGAGCTCGAGGTCGCCCCGGAAGTGGTGGGTAGTGGCCGGCTGGTCGTCGAGGTCGNNGGTGTGGCTGTCGTCGGCACGATCAAGGTCGTGGTCGGTCGGGTCGCCGGCGGCAGGGTCGTGCCGGGAAGGCCACGGTCAGCGGTGTCGAGTGCATCCGACGTTGCGGTCAGGGGCCGATCGACACCCAGGGAGCGGCTCAGGCGTCCCACGGGGTCGGCCCAGGCCGTGGCCAGGCTCCGACGCCAACCGTCCGGTTGGGTGTCCGCCCAGGTTTGAACGGAGTCCGGGGCAAGGAGGCTGCCACCCAGCAGCACCAGGAGGCTGACGGCGAGGATTCGGACGGCCTGGCGGCGAGGAGCGTCCATCAGATGGCGAGCGTATCCGCACGACCGGATTCCGTCCGACCGCACACGGTGGTCACAGAACCACTGGATCTCAGATGGTCCCTCATCGGCCGGTCAGAGCCGACAATCCTTTGGAAAGACAGTTACGCCATTCAGACATAGATGTCCGGGTGGCGACTGCCAACCAAAGGGGATTTACCAATGATGTCAACCATTCTCACCCTCATGGTGATGGGAATGATCTTCCAGGGGGTANTNGCCGTCCTGGATTCCATTCTCGACACGGTCGGAGTCAACGCAATGCTGCGGGGACTGCCGATCGTGGGTGCGAACCTGACCTTGATCTGGGCATTCCTGTTCGTCACGATCAGCGAAGTCGGTGGATTCGGCTATGCCGCCTCCTCCGACGTGCTGGGCATCGGCGACATCGGAGTCGACATCGGGACCGCAATCGCGATCCTGGCGTTCATTCCGGTCAAGGATGCTGCGATCAGTGCACTGGGCAAGGGCCTCGCCCGCTGACCAGTTTTCACGAAACGCCCCGCTGCCTCCGGGCGGCGGGGCGTTTCGCCGTTTTGGGGCGGACTGCGGATGACTCGACCCTGCTTGCTACCTTCGGCCAGCACCGACANGAGCCGGAAGGAACACGATGACNCGATTCGACGGAAGGGTGGCCGCCCTCACAGGTGCCGCCTCAGGCATCGGCCGGGCGACGGCGATCCGACTGGCCGCCGAGGGTGCCACGGTCGTCGGCCTCGACATCGACGAGGCCGGACTCGCCGGGACCACCGAGGCCGCCGGGTCGATGGACGCGATCGTCTGTGACGTGGCCGACAGGGCGGCCTGCCATGCCGCCGTGGAGCAGGTGGTCGCCGACAACGGACGCCTCGACGTCTTCGGCAACATCGCCGGCGTCGCCAGGAGCCAGCACGTTCCCGACGTCACCGAACAGGACTGGGACCAGATGGTCGCCGTGAACCTGTCGGGCGTCTTCTGGTGCGCCCAGGCCGCCATTCCCCACCTCCTCAAGGTCGACGGCGTCCTCATCAACATCGCCTCGAATGCAGGCCTCATGGGTCAGGCCTACACAGTCCCCTACTGCGCCACCAAGGGTGCGGTCGTCAACATGACCCGTGCCCTCGCCATGGAGTACGCCAAGACCGGGCTGCGGGTGAACGCCATCGCTCCCGGAGCCGTCCAGACGCCGCTGGTCGACAACTACCAACTCCCCGAGGAGATCGACTTCTCGCTCATGGCGGGCTACATCGGCCTCCGCGAGATGTCCCGGCCCGAGGACATCGCTGCCTTCTTCGCCTTCCTGGCCTCCGACGAGGCCCGACAGGTCCACGGGGCGATCCTCTCCGTCGACGCCGGCCTGACCGCCGGCTGACCGGTCGCGGGCGGCCCACTACCGTGCTCGGGATGGAAGGCCCCTATGTCCTCGGCGTGGACCTCGACGGCGTCTGTGGCGACTACACGAGCGCTTTTCGCTCCGTCGTCGCCGACGAGTTGGGCATCGAGGAGGAGCAACTCCCACTCGAGCGGTCCTGGGACTTCACGGAATGGAACCTCACCCCGGAGGACTTCGAGCGACTGCACCTCATCGCCGTGGCTGACCACCGGATCCTCCGCACGATGCCCGTCATCGAGGACGCCGCCGAAGCGCTCTGGCGCCTGTCCGACGCTGGGGTCTGGATCCGGATCATCACGCACCGGCTCTACGTGAACTGGAGCCACGCCATCGCCATCGCCGACACGGTCGAGTGGCTGGACCAGCACCGGATTCCGTACCGCGACATCTGCTTCCTCGGGGCCAAGCCCGAGGTCGAGGCCGACCTCTACATCGATGACGGTCCCCACAACGTTGATGCGCTACGGGCCACCGGCAACCGAGTGGTCGTCTTCGACGCTCCCTACAACCGCGACCTCGGGGAACCCAGGGCGAGCGACTGGTCGGAGTGCGAGCACCTCGTGCTGCTCGATGCCGCCCAACACGGCTACCCGCTCCAGACACAGCTTCCGGGCTTCGAGCCGGGAACCGACCGCCTCCCCGACTAAGCCCCGGTTCCCCGCCTGCTCAGCGGCGCTCGTACCCGGGCGTGCGCTTCTGCGAGAAGGCCTTCGGGCCCTCCTTGGCGTCCCTCGAGTTGAACACGGCCATCCCATAGGACTGTTCATGGGCGAAGGCGTCCTCCTCGGTCATCCCCGAGGTCTCCCGTAGGGTCCGGAGCACCGCCTCGACGGCCAGTGGGCCGTTGGCGGCAACGGTGTCGGCGACCTCCCTGGCGGCGGCGAGGGCATCACCCTCCGGCACGACCCGGCCGATGAGGCCGAGTTGCTTCGCCTCGGCGGCGTCGACGTGGCGTCCGGTGAGGAGGATGTCGGCGGCCTCGGTGAAGGGAATCTGTCGGGCGAGGCGGACCGCCGAGCCGCCCATCGGGTACAGCGACCAGCGGACCTCCGAGATCCCGAAGGTAGCGCCCTCTCCGGCGACCCTGATGTCGGTGCCTTGGAGGATCTCCGTGCCCCCCGCGATGGCGTTGCCCTCGACCGCTGCGATGACGGGTACACGGGGATGCCGGGTCTTGAGCAATCCGTCGTAGATGAAGTCGGAGCCCTCGCGTTCCATGCGACCCTTCACGTCGTAGTCGTCCGTTACATCGGCATCGCCCGCCATGGCCCGCAGGTCCATACCGGCTGAGAAGTGCTCCCCGGAACCGGTGAGGACCACCGCACGGATGTCGAGGTCCTGGTCGACCA
>PACE01000038.1 GCA_002699725.1 Acidimicrobiaceae bacterium | reverse complement strand
GTGGTGGTCGTGGTGGTCGTCGTGGGTGGAGGTGCGGTGGTCGTGGCCGGCGCCACCTGCCCTGAGGACCCGCAGGACGCCCCGACGACGAGGAACACGAGTACGGCCGATGGCCGGAGGCCTCGACGGATGGCCTTGAACTCCACAGAGTCGACGGTACTCGTCGTCCTCCGCATTTTCGTCGCACGAATGGGTCCGCTACCGTTTCCCGACCGGCCGGAACGACCAGGAGAACCCCATGCTCGCCGCGATCCTCGAAAACATGCCTTCTGACCAATTGGTGATCCACGACGACGTCACCCTGCGCGACCTTGCACCCGGTGAGGTGCAGATCAAGGTCTCCCACAGCGGCGTCTGCCATTCGGACCTGTCCGTCATGAACGGAACGATTCCCCAGCAGGTGCCATGCGTGCTGGGCCACGAGGGTGCCGGAGTGGTCACCGACGTAGGCGACGGCGTCACGCACGTGGCTCCCGGCGACCATGTGATCATCGCCTTCTCGCCGCCCTGCGGTACCTGTCCGTTCTGCACCGGTCGCAACCAGCCAAACCTCTGCATGACCGGCATGATCGCGATGGCCACCTCCCAGCAGTTCCGGCGGGGCGACACCGTCGTGGGTTCCATGAGCGGCTGCGGCACCTTCGCCGAGGAGACAATCGTGCCGGGCTTTGCAGCCATCAAGATCGACCAGGACGTCCCGCTCGACGTTGCGGCGCTCATCGGGTGCGGCGTCACCACAGGCGTCGGGGCGGCGATGAACACCGCCAAGGTCAGCCCCGGCTCGTCGGTATGCATCATCGGCGCAGGCGGCGTTGGCGTGGCGGCCATCCAGGGCGCCCGGATCGCAGGAGCCGCCGAGATCGTCGCCATCGACCTCCACGAAGGCAAGCTCGAACGTGCGAAGGCCTTCGGTGCCACCCACGGGGCGGTTCCCGAAGACGTGCCGGCAGTCATGGCCGAGGTGACCGGCGGCGAGGGCTTCGACTACACGCTCGAGTGCATCGGCATGCCGGCCACCATGCGCCAGGCCTTCGACCTCACCCGTCGGGGCGGCACCTGCTGCATCGTCGGCGTCGGGCGGGCCGAGGAGACCTTCGAGTTGAGCGCCTTCGAGATGTTCTTCTCCGAGAAGACGCTCGTCGGCTCCATGTACGGGGGCGCCGATGTGCGCACCGACTTCAACCGCTTCCTCCGGCTCTACAAGGCCGGTCGCCTCGACCTCGACGGCATGATCTCCCGCCGGATCCGCCTGGACGAGGTCAACGACGCCATGGGGTCACTGGGCGACGCCGACGTCATCCGCCAGGTCATCGACTTCTGATCCGGCAGGGGATCGGACCGGGGCACCGGGCCATGGGCGAGGCACCGCTGCGCGCCGACCTGGTCCTCGAATATCCGTTCACCCGGACCACCGGTCCGGTGGTGGGCGCCTTCCTGACGGGCCTCCGCGAGGGGATCCTCACCGGTATCCGGCGTCCCGACGGCACCGTCATGGTTCCGCCGGCCGAATACGACCCGGTCACCAGTGAACCCCTGACCGAGGTCGTCGAGGTCGGCCCGGCCGGCGAGGTCGTCTCCTGGACCTGGGTCGACCCGCCACGCCCGCAGTCACCGTGGGAAGCGCCGCACGGCCTCGCCCTGATCCTGCTCGACGGGGCCGACACGCCGATGCTTCATGCGGTGCTCGTCGGCTCGCCGAGCGAACTGGCAACCGGCATGCGGGTGTCGGCCGTCTGGCGCCAGGAGCGCGAGGGCCACATCGCCGACCTGGCCGGCTTCGCCCCGGAGGAGAACGGATGAGCGGGGACTCCGACAGCGAGGTCCGGTTGCCCGAGTCACTCAACGGCGTCGAGCTGGTGAAGTCGGTGCGGACCCCGATCCGGCTCGAGTACGACTACCGGCCCAGCGCCTCCGCCGAGTCGTACCTCCGTGCCTACGCCGAGAAGCGGATCATCGGCCACCGATCGTCGGTCGACGGCGCCGTATTCATCCCGCCCCGTGGGGTCGACCCGCGACACGGGGTGGCGATCTCCGAGGAGGTCGACCTGCCCGACACCGGACACGTGGGCAACTTCTGCGTGACGCACCTGCCGATCCCGGGCCGCAAGGGCCTCGAGGTTCCGTACGTGAGTGCATGGATCCACCTCGACGGAGCGGCCGTCGGATTCCTCGGGCTGGTCCGCGGCTGTCCGAGCGACGAGGTCCGAATCGGGATGCGGGTCCGTGCCGTCTGGAGGCCGGACGACGAACTGGGGACCACCGCCGAGAACATCCGCCACTGGGAGCCCACCGGCGAGCCCGACGTGCCCTTGGAGGGCGCAGGCAACCGGTCCTTCCACGCCTCGCAGCCGGGCGCCGACGCAGGAGAATCCGATGCGTGAGGTGGCAGTCGTCGCCACGGCGCTCCACCAGGTGCCGGCCCTGACCGACACCACCGAGGTCCAGGTGATGGTCCCGCTGATCAATGCGGCCCGCGATGCCGTCGGAATCACACAGGCCGACATCGGCTTCACCTGCTCGGGCAGCAGCGACTTCCTCGCCGGGCAGGCGTTCTCGTTCGTGCAGACCCTCGATGCGGTCGGTGCCTTCCCGCCGATCTGCGAGAGCCACGTCGAGATGGACGGCGCCTTCGCCCTCTACGAGGCCTGGGTGAAGCTCCAGATCGGCGAGGTCGACACGGCGCTCGTCTTCTCCTACGGCAAGTCGTCGCCGGGATCGTTGCGAGACGTTCTGGCACTCCAACTCGATCCCTACTTCCTGGCACCCCTGTGGCCGCCCGCCGATGCCGTCGCCGCCCTCCAGGCCCGCCTGCTGCTCGAGTCCGGACTCGTCGGCGCCGAGGAACTCGCCGAGATCGCCGTGCGCAGCCAACGCAACGCCGTGGGCAACCCGAACGCCGTCCGCTCCTCTTCGGAGGTGACCGTCGCCGACGTGATGGCAGAGGCGCCGGTCGCCGACCCGCTCCGGCCGAGCGACCTCGCCGCCGAGTCCGACGGCGGGTGTGCCGTCGTCCTGGCAGCCGGTGACCGAGCCCGCGAACTCTGCAGCCGGCCGGCCTGGATCCGGGGCATCGACCACCGCATCGACGCCCACGCGCTCGGCACGCGCAACCTCACCCGGGCACCGTCGGCGGAACTCGCCACATCGGTGGCGGTTGCCGCGGCGGGCCTGACGATCGACTCCCTCGACCTGGCGGAACTCCACAGCCCGACGACCAGCCAGGAGGCGATCCTCGTCCGCGAATTCGGCCTGGGCGGGTCGACCGAAGTGAACCCGTCCGGTGGTGCGCTGGCCGCGAACACGATGATGGCGGCCGGCCTCGTCCGCATCGCCGAGGCGGCCNNCCGCATCATCGACGGCAGGGCCGATCGGGCGNTGGCGCACGCCACCTCCGGGCCGTGCCTCCAGCAGAACCTCNTCTGCGTGATGGCTGGGGAGTGACGGTGGCAAAGCAGCGCACCGCCGTCCTCGGCGTCGGACAGACGAAGTACCAGTCGACGCGTGGCGACGTGTCCATGGCCGGACTGGTCCGGGAGGCGGCCCTGCGGGCCCTCGCCGACGCCGGAATGGAGTGGGCNGACGTCGACGCCGTCGTCATCGGCAAGGCCCCCGACTTCTTCGAGGGCGTGATGATGCCCGAGCTGTACCTCGCCGATGCGCTGGGGTGCGTGGGCAAGCCCNTCCTNCGGGTCCACACCGCCGGCTCGGTGGGTGGATCGACCGCGCTGGTCGCCNCCTCNCTCATCCAGGGCGGCATCCACCGCCGGGTGCTGACCCTCGGCTTCGANAAGCAGTCGGAGTCCAACGCCACGTGGGCCCTTTCNCTGCCGCANCCCTTCTCGGTGTCGATCAATGCCGGCGCCGGCGGCTACTTCTCNCCGATCATNCGCCAGTACATGGCACGGTCCGGCGCCCCTGACCTGATCGGCTGCATGGTCGCCTTCAAGGACCGGCAGCACGCCCTCCGCAACCCCTACGCCCACCTCCACCAGCACGACCTCACCTTCGACCAGGTCGTCGAGGCACCNATGCTGTGGGACCCGATCCGCTACTCGGAGACCTGCCCCTCGTCGGACGGNGCCTGCGCCATGGTGCTNGGCGACGAGGCCTCAGGCGACGCTGCGACGGGGCCGGTGGCCTGGGTGCACGGAACGGCGATGCGGTCCGAGGCCAACAACTTCCCGGGNCGCGACGAGGTNAATCCGCAGGCCAGCAGGGACTGNGCGGCCGACGTGTTCCGCCAGGCGGGAATCTCCGATCCCCGGGCCGAGATCGACGTCGTGGAGATGTACGTGCCGTTCTCCTGGTACGAGCCGATGTGGCTNGAGAGCATCGGGTTCGCCGAGCGTGACGCCGGGTGGCGCATGGTGGAGGAAGGGGCCACNCACCTCGACGGCGGCGACCTTCCCGTCAACTGCTCCGGCGGTGTTCTGTCGTCCAACCCGATCGGNGCCTCGGGCATGATCCGCTTCGCCGAGGCGGCGCTCCAGGTCCGGGGAATGGCCGGCGACCACCAGGTGGANGGTGCCCGNCGGGCCTTCGGCCACGCATACGGCGGCGGCGCCCAGTACTTCGCCATGTGGGTGGTCGGCGCCGAGAAGCCCTGAGATCGCAGCGGCCGCCCCGACCGAATACGATCCGACCACCTGCCCACGATCCTGCTGGAGAGACCGATGCGCATCGNCNTCGACTATGACCTCTGCGAGAGCAACGCCATCTGCATGGCGATCGCCCCTGACGTGTTCGAGGTGCGTGACGACGACTTCCTCTACGTCCTGAACNAGGCGCCCGACGAGGACCGCCGCGANGCGATGGAGGAAGCCGTCCAGCGTTGTCCGAAGCAGGCGATCNCGATCGAGGACTGAACGGACCACGCCCCGGCACCGACCGACGGATCCGGGGCAGCCGTGCGGGACTCCNTCACCATCGTCGGNGCCTCGCTGGCCGGCCTCCGGTCCGCCGAGGCCCTCCGCCGTGACGGCTTCGCAGGTCGCATCAGCCTCATCGGCGACGANCTGCACCAGCCCTACGANCGGCCGCCCCTCTCCAAGCAGGTCCTCGCCGGCGACTGGGAACCCGAGCGGGCGGTCCTGACCCCGGCCGACAAACTCGAGCCGCTCGGGCTCGACCTACGNCTCGGCGTGAGCGCCACCGGCGTCGACGTCGCCGCCCGGGAACTCGANGTCGACGGGGTTCCCGAGCCCTTCGACGGCCTCCTGATCGCCACCGGGGCGCGGTGCCGGACCCTGCCGGGNACCGAGGGCCTCGAAGGCGTCCACACGTTGCGGACGCTCGACGACTGCCTCGCCATCCGGGCAGCGCTCGACGCCGGTGCAAACCGGATGGTCGTCATCGGTGCCGGGTTCATCGGCGCCGAGGTGGCGTCGGTGGCGGTCGGACGGGGCGCCTCCGTGACCCTCGTCGAGGCCATGCCGGCGCCNTTCGACCGCGTGCTGGGCCGGGAGATGGGGGCCGTGGTCGCCGACGTGCACGCCGCCAAAGGCGTCGACCTTCGCTGCGGGGTCGGCGTGTCGTCCGTCGGGGGCGGGCCCGGCGCCATGACCGTCGGACTGGCCGACGGATCGACCATCNATGCCGACCTGGTGGTCGTCGGAATCGGCGTGGTGCCCAACACCGACTGGCTCGAGGGCTCCGGCCTGACGCTCGAGGACGGCGTGGTCTGCGATCCCACCTGCCTGGCTGCTCCGAACGTGGTGGCCGCCGGCGACGTTGCCCGCTGGACCAACCCGCGCACCGGGGAGTCGGCGAGGGTGGAACACTGGGACAATGCGGTCGAGCAGGGCCGCCATGCCGCCCGGCGGCTGCTGACCACCGATGAGGAGNCCGAGGCGTTCGCGCCGGTGTCATGGTTCTGGAGCGACCAGTACGACCGCAAGATCCAGTTGGCGGGGCGGCCCCACCCCGACGACGAGGTACGGGTGGTCGACGGCTCGACCGACGAGCACCGGTTCGCCGCCTTCTACGGCCGNCAGGGTCGTCTCACGGCGGTGCTCGGCATGAACCGGCCNCGTCAGGTGATGCAGGGCAGGGCACTGCTCGAGCAGGGCACCGCCTGGGACGAGGCGCTGGAGGTGGCCGCCGAGTGGGGTTGANGGTCCGACTGGCGGTGCTCGNCCTGNTCNTCGTCGTTTCGGGCTGTGGCGCACCCGATCGACCCGNGACAGTCGACGTCGAGACCCTGGAGCGTGCGATTCCCGCNGGCCTCGTGCCCGACCACCCCGAGGTGGTCACGGTCGTCGCCTGTCCGGAGATCACACTCGACGGGCTCGGTCCCGTGTCGTGCACGGCGATCATCGCCGGNGTCGACGTCCCGGTGAAGGTGACCCGTCCGGATCGCCTCGACCGGATGGTGGTCTCCGCCGGAGTGACCCTGGTGCGCGCCGTGGACGTGGCAGCCGAGGTCGAGGAGCGCCTGGTNACGGAACTGGGCGACGTCGACGAGGTGTCNTGTGATCCGCCCGTGCGCGTGGCCCGTTCCGGCCAGCAGTTCACCTGCATCGTGATCGACCCTGCATCACGGGCCCACCGGTTCGTGGCCACCCTGTCGGGCACCGATGCCGCGTTCCGACTCGAACTGGTACCCAGGGGCTGAGGCGCCCGTCAGGAAGTTGCCAGACGTTCGGCCAGGCGCTGGTTGACNCGTCGGCGCTCGAGGTGCTGGGCGACCTGGAGGCTTCCCTGGGGAACCGGGTGCGCCTGGAGGAACGCCTCGACGTCGGGATCGGTGTCCGCATCAACCAGCGATCGGACGCCTTCGAGCATGCGGGCGATGCTGTTGGACGGGAACCGTGAGGTCACCTCGTCCCAGCGGTCGGTGACCGCCTGCCAGACGAACCCGCGGTGCCACTGATGGGCAAGGGCGTCGCGTAGGAGGTAGGGGGCGTCCTGGTTGCGGATGCCGCCGTCCAGGAGCTCGTCGAGCAGGGTCGCCACCTCATCGGATCCCGGGAAGCGGGTAAGGGCGCGCAGGTGCCGCTGTTCGACCTGGGCGGTTTGGGCCCGCCGGGCCCGCTCGCGGCACTCGGCGTAGGCGTCTGCGTCGCCGTGGGCTGACACGACGACCACGACCGCCGTCGCCACTGCGGGGTCGTCGATCGGGGTATCCCAGAGGGCTCGCGCCCCGGCGATGACGTGGTCGACGGCGGCCACGGTTCCGCCGGCGGCGAGGACGAGGCCCCGGAGTTGTCGGGAGCGGTCGTCGTCGGCCGGGGAGGCCTCCCAGCCCAGTCGCTCGATGGGGGGACCCAGGATCTCTGCAGCCGGTCCGGCGAATCGGCCGGGAGCGAGGACGTCGAGGGTCGTGAGGCCACCAAGGATCGCCTGCCAGACCCCCAGGTCGGTGTCGTCGGCCAACGACCCGGCCAGTTCGAGGAACGAGCCGTGCCCCACCCGGCCGGCCAGCACCTGCGCCCAGTGGTCGGCGACTGCAGCGGCCCGCTCGGTCGCCGGCGACCCTGGGGACGGGAGGAGGGTCGTGCGGTAGAAGCCCGAGGCGTCGACGTTGAGCGAGTGGAGGTCGGCGATGTCGGCTACCGCCTCGACCACGGTGGCGTCCCGGGACGGGTCGAGGAGCAGGCGGTGCTCGCCGGTGGCGGTCCTGAGCCGGACGGGCACGGCCCAGCGGACGCCTTCGTCCTCCCCGTCGTACCGGAAGGGCGACTGCACGAGCTGCACTGAACCATCGTCGCCCGTGGTGGCCTCGACCAGGGGGTGGCCGCCCCGGAAGATCCACGCCTGCATGAGGTCGCGTACAGGCTGTCCCGAGGCCGCCTCGAGCGCGTCCCAGAGGTCCTCGTTGTCGGTGTTCCCATGGAGGTGCTCAGTGAGGTAGCGGCGCACGCCGTCCCGGAAGACCTCCTCGCCGAGGAACTGCTCAAGCATCCGGACGACCGCAGCGCCCTTTTCGTAGGTGAGGACGTCGAACATGCCCTCGGCGTCCTCCGGGGTCACCACCGGGTACTCGATCGGGCGGGTGCTGGCCAGCGAGTCGACGTCTAGGGCACTGGTCCGGGCGACACCGAAGCCGGTCCAGACCTCCCAGTCGGGCCGGTAGGCCTCGACAGCCTTGAGCTCCATGAACGTAGCGAACGCCTCGTTGAGCCAGATGCCGTTCCACCAGCGCATGGTGACGAGGTCGCCGAACCAGAGGTGGGCCAGTTCGTGGCTGAGCACGGCGGCGACGCTCTCGAGTTCCCGCTGGGTGGCGGTCTCCGGATCGACGAGCAGGAGCACCTCGCGGAAGGTGATGCAACCGAGGTTCTCCATGGCTCCGAATGCGAAGTCGGGCAGGGCGACGAGGTCGACCTTGCCGCCGGGCACCGGGATGCCGTACCAGTCGGCGAACCAGCGCAGCGAATGCGCTGCGACGTCGAGGGCGAACTCGGCGAGGTGCGCCCTGCCCGGCGGGTGGACGACGCGGACCGGCACCCCGTCGACGTCGACCGGATCGGTGGCCGCCAGGGGCCCGACGACGAAGGCGACCAGGTAGGTCGACAGGGGAATGGTGTCGGCGAACTGGATCCGGTCGTGTCCGTCGCCGAGCGGGGTGCGCGAGGCCTCGGCGCCGTTGGATGTGGCGAAGAGCCCACCCGGGACGTCGAGCGTCACGCCGAACACGGCCTTCATGTCGGGCTCGTCGAAGCACGGGAAGCAGCGTCGGGCGTCGGTGGCCTGGAACTGCGTGGTCGCAATGGCGTGGGTCGTGCCGTCGGGGTCGAGGAGGGTGCTGCGGTAGAAGCCGCAGAGGCGGTCGTTGAGGACACCGGTGAAGGCCAGGTCCAGCCGCCCCCTGCCGGAAGCAACCTGCCCCGGTGGGGTGAGCCGCACCTGCTCGAGGTCGTCGTCGAGGTCCACGACGCAGCTGGCGGTTCCTCCGGCATCCGTCCAGGTCGCGGAGTGGATCGACAGTTCGGCGGCGTTGAGGACCAGGGCATCGACCGGATCGACGACGTCGACCTCGATGGAGACGGTTCCGCTGAAGACGTGGTCCGAGAGGTCGGGGCGCAGGTTCAGGTCGTAGCGGCGGGGGAGGACGTGGCGCGGCAGCCGGTGGGAGCTCATCGCAGGAGGTCGGGAGAGACGGGGTGACGCGCCATGGCAGCGGGAGGCTACCGGCGCTGAATCGCGCGGATCGTGACGGGGCGACACGGGAGAGCGCGCTTCGAGCCCTTCCTTCGGCAAACCGCGCGTGGATCGTCACGCGTCCGCAACCCGGGGTGGGTGCGGAGCGTGTGGAATACGGAGGCGGAGTAGGGACCGTTTCGACCCCCGGGATTTCCAGGGGCGCTGCGGCCCCCGAGTGGCCGCCGGTTCGCCGGCGGTCGGAGAGGGGTGACCATGGGGTTCACGGGCCGAAGGTTCGAACGGCGGGGTGGACGACATCAGGCGCGTCGCCATGACATGCCCCTGCCGCACCTGCCCGTCATCGTCGAGGGGGAATTCCCCGTCGAGGATGACTTCGCCCTGGCGATCGCCGTGGGGCGACGGCGTGACCGCGATCGGCGCCGCGAGGGACTCACCGCCACCGAGCGGCTGAGTGGTGCCATCGCGAGAGGACTGGTTGCTTGACCTGATCCCCTGACCAGTCCTCGGGCGATAGCCCAGGCGCCGGTTCCAAAGGGGCCGGCGCCTCGGCGCGTCTGGGGCCTGTTCGGAATGTGTGTCATCGGCCGGTCCCGTGCGGCAGACTGTCCGGCCGCAGGCCAGTAGGGACCGTCAGGGGAGTGCTTTCCATGGTTGGACCGAGCATCGATGTCGTGGGTGTCGGGAACGCCATCGTCGACGTGATCGCCGAGGTCGGCCACGCCTTCATCGACGACCACGAACTGGTGAAGAATTCGATGACGCTGATCGACCTCGACCGGGCGAACGAGCTCGAGGTCGCCATGCCTTCGGGTATCACCGCATCGGGCGGTTCGGCCGCGAACACGATGGTCGGCGTCGCCGGCTTCGGAGGAGTTGCGGCGTACCTGGGACTCGTCGCCGCCGACGACCTGGGCGAGGCCTTTCGCAGCGACCTTCGGGCGGCCGGGGTCGGCTTCGACGTCCCCGGGAAGGTCGACGGGCTTCCGACCGCCCGCTGCCTCATCCAGGTCACGCCCGACGCCCAACGGACCCTGAACACCTACCTCGGCGTCTCCGCCCACCTCAGCCCCGATGAGATCGACGAGGCGCTGGTTGCCTCGGCCTCCCACCTCTACTGCGAGGGCTACCTGTGGGACATGGAACCCGCCAAGGCCGGGATTCGCCACGCCATGGACGTGGCCGCCAGGGCGGGCCGGACGGTGTCGCTGACGCTCTCGGACTCGTTCTGTGTCAACCGGCACCGCGACGAATGGCGGGAGCTGATCGTCGATCGGGTCGACGTGGCCTTCGGGAACGCCGACGAGTTCCGCGCCCTGTACGAGGTGGACGACCTCGCCCACGCCGCCGATGCGGTCGCCGGAGACGTCGACGTCGCCTTCGTGACCCTCGGAAAGGCGGGCTCACTCGTCGTCTCGGGGTCTGATCGGATCCGGGTGGTCGCCGACGAGCTCGACCACGGGGTGGTCGACACCACGGGTGCCGGCGACCTGTACGCCTCGGGTGTCCTCACCGGACTCAGCCGGGGTGCCTCACTCGAGCGCGCCGCACGCCTCGGAAGCATCGCCGCCGCCGAGATCATCGGCCACCTGGGGGCCCGCCCCGAGGCCGACCTGGCGGCCATCGCAGAACAGATCCTCAGCTGAGGCTTCGGCCTCGGCCCGCCTCGGANCTCTGGATGGCCGCGGGATAGCGTCGGCCCATGAGCGACGGCTANTCGTGTTTCGACATCGACCTCGCAGGCGGCATCGCCACGGTGACCCTGTGCCGCGGCGACGAACTCAACACGATGNTCCCCGCCTTCTGGGACGAGCTGCCCACGCTCGTCCGCGAACTCGATGCCACAGGCAGCGCGCGGGCCATGGTCCTGGCGTCGACCGGACGCCACTTCTGTGCCGGCATGGACCTCGCCGTCTTCTCATCCGGAGGTGGGGGCGGGCCCTCGGCTGAGCTCGGCCGGGTCCGGGCCAACCTGCGCTCCAACGTGCTCCACCTCCAGGAGACCTTCAACTGCCTCGAGAAGGCCCGCATGCCGGTCCTCGCCGCCATCCAGGGCGGCTGCATCGGTGGCGCCGTCGACATGGTCACCGCCTGCGACATGCGNTACGCCACCGAGAACGCCTTCTTCTGCATTCAGGAGATCAACATCGGCATGACCGCCGACGTGGGCACGCTGCAGCGGCTCCCCAAGCTGATTCCCGAGGGCGTCTGCCGCGAACTGGCCTACACCGGGCGCCGGATGCCGGCGGACGAGGCGAAGGCGGTGGGCCTCGTCAACGAGGTGTTCCCCGACCACGAGGCGCTCCTGGCCGGGGTGCAGGCCGTGGCCGCCGAGATCGCGTCGAAGTCGCCCCTGGCGATCTGGGGGACCAAGGAGATGGTGCGCTACGCCCGCGACCACTCGACCGCCGACGCCCTCGACCACATCGCCACCTGGCAGGCGGGCATGTTCCACCCGGCCGACATGGTCGAGTCGTTCACCGCCAAGGCGGAGGACCGGGACCCCGAGTTCGAAGACCTGGGGCCGTTCCGCGGCGGCGTCGGCGGCGGCGTCTGAGCGGGTCGCTCAGGTTGACGACTGCTGGTCGGGTGGCCGGAAATCCAGGGTGAGGTCGCCCAGTCGGACGAGCGTCCCGCTGACCCAACCGCCGAGGGCACCGAAGTGGTCGTCGAGGACGGCTCCGTCCTCGAGGGCCTCGTCATCGAGTTCGTAGATGCCCTCGTAGGAAAACTCGATCGCCCAGTCGGGGTCGTCGAGTCCGCGGTCGTAGATCGTCTCGACGGTGGGGCCGGTCGCCTCGAACTCCACGTCGCCCACGGACGGGGGATCGGGCAGCACGGCGATCACGGCCGACGGATCCGGTTCGCCGGCCAGACGCTGGACGCGGAGCACCACCTCGATCGTGATCTGTGGCGGCTCAGCGGACTCCCCGTCGAGGGTCCACTGCCGATAGGCGGTCTGCGACCAGGTGGGCCACTCCAGGGTGAGGTCGCAGCGGACCCGCGGCGGATCGCCCTCGCCCGGGAGGCCGTAGGAGGTCTCCCAGATCAGGTCGCCGAGCATCACGTCGGCCTGGAACCGCTCCTCGAACGCCAAGCGTTCGAGGCGCGCCGCCTCGAGGGCCTCGCGCAGGGCACCGATGGCATCGGTGAACACATGGTCGAGCATGGGACGCTCAGGGTAGACGGTGTTGCGAGCGCAGCCGGAGGCGACGATGGGCGACGTGGCGGGCCACACTTCGTCTCATGCCGAGGTCCGACCTGTCGATCGCCGCCGCCCGCCGCCTGGCACTGGCTGCGCAGGGCTTCGCCGATCCGGCTCCGACGGGCCGCGTAGACGTACGGCACTTCCGGCGCGCCCTCGTCCGGCTGGGCATCCTGCAACTCGACTCGGTGCAGGCCGTGTGCCGGTCGCACTTCCTGCCGGTGTACAGCCGCCTCGGCCCGTACGACCGGGTGGCGCTGGACGACTGGCTGTGGCGGTCCGGTGAGATGTTCGAGGCGTGGTCGCACGAGGCCTCGGTCGTCCCGGTGTCGATGGAGCCGCTGCTGCGCTGGTCCAGGCAGCGGGCGGCCGAGGGGGAGACCTGGCCCGGCCTCCACGCCATGGCGACCACCCAGGCAACGTATGTGGAGAAGGTCCTGGAGGAGGTGCTTCGGAGCGGGCACCTGTTCGCCGGCGAACTGAGCGACCCTCGCCCCCGTCAGGGAACCTGGTGGAGCGGCAGGTCCGACGGTCGGCGTGCGCTCGACTGGTTGTTCCGGATCGGCGAGGTGGGCATCACGCGGACGGGCAACTTCGAAAAGGAGTTCCACCCCCTGGCGAACCTGGTCCCCGAGGAGGTCCGTCGCCGACCGACTCCGGGCGAACATGAGGCGCAGCGTGACCTCCTGGAACGGGCAGCCCGATCACACGGGGTCGGCACGGTCGCCGACCTGGCCGACTACTTCCGCCTCCGAACGACCGAGGCCCGGCCCCGACTCGCCGAACTGGTCGATGCCGGTCGCCTGCAGGAGGTGTCCGTCGAGGGATGGCGTGAGCCGGCCTTCCGGCATCCGGACGTGGTACTGCCGCGCAAGGTTGGCGCCCGGGCGTTGCTGTCGCCGTTCGACCCGGTCGTCTGGTTCCGTCCGAGGGCCGAGAGGCTGTTCGGGTTCCGGTACCGGATCGAGATCTACGTGCCCGCCGAGAAGCGCGAGTACGGCTACTACGTGCTCCCGTTCCTTCTCGGCGACACACTGGTCGGCCGGGTCGACGTCAAGGCCGACCGTGCCGACGGGCGACTCCTGGCACGAGGAGTGTTCGCCGAAGAAGGCGTCGACCAGGAGGGTGTTGCCGCCGAACTGAGGGTCGAACTCGACCGCCTGGCGCTATTCCTGGGACTCGACGAGGTCGTCGTCGGCCGCCGGGGGAACCTGGCGGCAGCGCTGCGGGCCACCGGTGCCTGAGGATCAGGTGCGGGCCCTACGGCGGGCGGCGTAGCGGACCAGGTGGCCGAGGGCGGTGACGGCCCGGTCTGCCGAGGCATAGCAGAGCCTCCCCGAGTCACGGACGGCGACGACCATCGGGTTGTCGGGTCGCGCCACGGCAAGTTCAGAGGCCACCAGCACGGGCTTTCCATGCGCATCGGCGGCCGCTGCTGCGGCCTCGGCGTAGCGCCGCTCCTGGCGCTCGTGGAAGTCGACGATGCGCTCGAGGCCGTGGTCGGGGTGGAAGGGCCCGCTCCGGGTCAGTGCAGCCGTGTTCCCCTGGATCCCGAGGCCCAGTTGGACGATCGCGTCGACCTCGGGGTGGGCGGCGGTGAGGTCCAGCAGGTCCGGAATCGTGTCGCGGGTCTCGCCGCCGGCCAGGTCGACCGGGTTGCTGCGACTCCACCGGGGCGGGAGCATTCCGTCGATGGCAGTCCGGAGGTCGTCGGGAAGCGGTATCAGCGCCAGGTTGGGGTGGGCCGTCACGGCGTCGGCGGTCACGACACCCCAACCACCGGCCGTGCTCAGCACCACGACCCGGTCGCCGGCGGGTAGGGGCTGGGTGGCGAAGGTCGCTGCCGCTTCGAAGGCGGATTCGATCGTGGCAGCCCGGACCAGCCCCGCCTGTCGGGCCATGCCGTCGAAGATCCGGTCGTCGCTGGCCAGCGACCCGGTGTGGGATGCGGCCGCCCGCTGTCCGCCTTCCGTGGTGCCGCCCTTGACGACCACGACCGGCATCCGCAACGTGACCTGGCGGACGCGTTCGTAGAAGGCTCGGCCGTCGGGGAGGCCCTCCAGGTAGCAGAGGGCGACGTCGGTCTCGGGGTCGTCGGCGAACCACTCGAGGTAGTCGGCGACGCTGGTGGCGGCGGCGTTGCCGGCGGAGACGGCTCGGCTGATGCCGATGCCGGTCTGCTCGGCGTAGTTGAGGAAGGCCGAGACGAAGTTGCCGGACTGCGAGGTCACGGCGATGCGTCCCCTCGGTGGATAGGGGGCGACGATCTGTGCGCAGAGGCCGACCGGAGGTGAGACCACCCCCTGTCCGTTGGGGCCCGCCAGGACGAGTCCCAGTTCCTCCGCCAGGGCCACGAGCCGGGCTTCGGCCTCGACGCCCCCGGGTCCGGCCTCGGAGTAGCCGCCGGCGGCACAGAACACGGCCCGGACGCCGCGGGCTGCAGCGATCCGGACGATCTCCTCATTGGCACCGACCGGGGTGCACAGCACCAGCAGGTCCGCCACGCCATCGGGCAGGTCGGCGACGGAGGCGAGAACCTGGTGGCCGAGGACAGCGCCCTCCTCGCGGCCCACGGCAAACACCGGGCCGGAGAAGCCGCACGAGAGGATGTTGTGGAGGGCCACGAAGCCGAACTTTCCCGGATGNCTCGAGACGCCGGTGACGACGACTCCCCGGGGCTCGAAGAGGGGGGTGAGGTCGCGGGCCATCAGGCGGTTTCGACCAGCGCATCAACGGCGACCGGTCGGCCCTCNACGACGATCAACGGGTTCAGGTCGACGGACCGGATGTCCGAGTCAGCGGCGATCCGGGAGAGCGCCATAAGGGTGTCGGCGAGGGCCTCTCGGTCCACGGCCGGTTCCCCGCGGAACTCGCCGAGCAGGGATTGTGCGCCGAGGTCGTCGATGAGGTCGAGGGCGTCACCGTGCTCGAGGGGCGCCAGCCGGAAGGCCACGTCGGCGACAGCCTCGGCGAGGATGCCGCCGAGTCCCAGCATGACGCAGGGCCCGAACTGCTCGTCCCGGACCAGTCCGGCGATGAGTTCCCGGTTGCCGTGCACCATCGTGCTGACGAGCAACCCGACCTCTCCGTCCTCGGGTCGGGCGGCGGCCAGCAGGTCGGCGGCCGCCGCACCGGCCTCATCCCTCGACGAGAGGCCCAGTCGGACGAGGCCGCGCTCGGTCTTGTGGGCGATGGCGTCGCCACAGAGCTTGACAACGACAGGGAGCCCGAGTGCCTCAGCGGCCACGGCAGCCGACCCGGCGTCGGAGGCCGTCGTCCACGGGGACACCGCCACGCCGGCGTCTTCGACGAGTCGGCGCGAGTCGGCCTCGGACAGGGTGGGCATCGCGAGTGCCTAGCACGCGCCGGCGGTCGCTCGTCAGGTGGCCGGGCCTACCCGCCGAGTTCCACCAGTTCGGCGTAGCCGGGCTTGATGACGTCCTCGATGATGCCGAGGCGCTGGTCGAAGGGGGCGAAGGCGCTCTTCATGCCGTTGATGGTGAGCCAGCGGAAGTCGGCCAGCCCCCACCCGAACGCGTCCCGGAGGGCCTCGAACTCGGAACTCATCGACACCCCGCTCATGAGGCGGTTGTCGGTGTTGACGGTGACCCGGAATCCGAGTGATCGCAGGGTGCCGATCGGATGCTCGGCGATCGAGGCGGCGGCGCCGGTGTGCACGTTGGAGGTNGGGCAGAGCTCGAGAGGGATACGCCGGTTGCGGACGAAGGCGGCGAGGCGTCCCAGTCGGTGGGAGCCGTTGGCGTCGGTGGTGATGTCGTCGACGATGCGGACGCCGTGTCCGAGTCGCTCGGCGCCACAGAACTGGATCGCCTCCCAGATGGAGGCCGGGCCGAAGGCCTCGCCGGCGTGGATCGTGAAGTGGAAATTCTCGCGTTGGAGGTACTGGAAGGCCTCGAGGTGCAACGTGGGCGGGTAGCCGGCCTCGCGTCCGGCGATGTCGAAGCCGACCACGCCACGGTCCCGGTACCGCACGGCCGCCTCGGCGATCTGCAGGGAGTCGGTGTCGGTGCGCATCGCCGTAAGGAGGGTGCCGACCGTGAGACCCGTGCCGGCAGAGCCCTCGGCGAATCCGGCCAGCACGGACTCGATGACCTCGTCGAGGGTGAGGCCCTGCTGCGTGTGGAGCGACGGGGCGTACCGGACCTCGGCGTACACGACCCCGTCGGCNGCAAGGTCGGCGGCGCATTCGGCGGCGACCCGGTGGCAGGCATCGGCCTGCTGCATGACGCCCACCGTGTGGGCGAAGGTCTCGAGGTAGAGGCCGAGGTCGCGCCTGTCGGCACCACGCACGAACCAGGCAGCCAACTCGTCGACATCGGTGGAGGGAAGGCCGTCGTAGCCGTGGAGGTCGGCCAACTCGATGACGGTGGCCGGACGGAGGCCGCCGTCGAGGTGGTCGTGCAGGACGACCTTCGGTGCTCGCCGGATGGTCGCCGGATCGGGGATCGTGGTTGATTCNTCCATGGGGCAGGCTACCGAAGCGCCGCTGGCACCGGAAGGGCCACCCATGCGAACTAGCGTCCGGTCGGTGGGGCGCACCAGATACCTGGCCGACACGATCCTGACGTGTGACGAAGCGGGAGCGNTGCACGCTCCGGGTGCACTCGACGTCGAGGACGGCCGCGTCGCCTGGGTAGGTGCCGGAGCGGAGGCACCNGCGATCGACGGGATCGAGGTCCGGGACCTCGGTGGGCTGGTGATGCCGGGACTGGTGAACGCCCACTGCCACACCCCGATGACGCTCGTGCGCGGCGCCGGCGACGGGCTTCCGCTCTGGCGCTGGCTGACGGAGGCCATGTGGCCCCGCGAGGGCCGGTTGACGTCCGAGGACGTCTGNTGGGGGATGACGCTTGGTTCCGCNGAGATGCTGCGGTCCGGCGTGACCACGAGTTGCGAGATGTACCTCTATGAGGAGGCCGTGGTGGAGGCCGTGCAGGNGTCCGGCGGACGGCTGGTGATGACCCCCGGCGTGCTGTCGGTCGGACACGGCGAGCGACGCCCGGAAGAAATCGAGGCCTTTCACACCCGACACCACGATCCCGCCGGTCGGATCACCGTCGGTGTCGCCCCGCACTCCGCCTACGACCTCGGCGTCGAACGAGTCGCCGGNCTGGCCGACCTGGCCCGTCGGCTCGACGTGGTCCTGCACGTCCACGTCGCCGAGACCAACCAGGAGAGCGCCGAACTCGAGGCCCGGCACGGCTCCAGCATCGTGCGGATCCTCGCCGACCATGGCGTGTTCGGCGGGAAGGTACTCGCCGCCCACTGTGTCTGGGTCGACGACGACGACATCGGCATCCTCGCCGACCACGGCGTAGCGGTCGCCCACTGCCCCGTGTCCAACATGAAACTGGGTTCGGGGGTCGCACCGGTGGCGGCCATGCTCGAAGCCGGCGTGACCGTGGCCCTCGGCACCGACGGGCCGGCGTCGAACGACACCCTCGACCTCTGGGAGGAGGTCAAGATCGCTCCGCTCCTGGCNCGCGTCACGGGACTGGACGCCACGCTGGTCGGGCCTGCCGAGGTTCTGGCCATGGCGACGCGCACCGGGGGCCGGGCGGTCGGCCTCGACGACGTGGGTGCACTGGCCCCCGGTTGGGCAGCCGACTTCCTGCGGCTCGACCTGGACCACAGTTCCTTCGTTCCGGTGACCGAACCGTCCGAGTTGCTGGCCCACGTGGCCTGGTCGGGTGGCGACCGTCGGGTCAGCGACGTCTGGGTCGCCGGCGAACCGGTCGTGGCCGACGGCGTCGTGCTGCACGTCGACGAGGAGCGGGCGCGGGCCGAGGTACAGCAGCGGGCCGAACGGCTGGCGGCTGGATGAGCGCCCCGCTCGGGGCTGACGAGGTCGCCGCGATCCTCAGTTTGGTTCCGCTTCCGGAGGAGGGGGGCCGCTGGGCGCAGACGGTGCTGGACGGCGACTCGAGCGCCATCCACTACCTGCTCACCGACGGCGACTTCTCGGCGATGCACCGGCTCGACGGACAGGAGGTGTACCACCACTACGCGGGGGCGCCGGCGGCCCTGCTGCTGCTGTTCCCCGNCGGCTCTGCGGCGGAGGTCCTCATGGGCGACGACCTGGCGGCGGGCCAACGGCCCCAGGTGGTCGTTCCGGCCGGTGTTTGGCAGGGCTCCTCGACGTGTGGGGAATGGACCCTGTTGGGCACCACCATGGCACCCCCCTATGCGGACGAGGGTTTCGAACTGGGCCGACGCGACGAACTGCTCGCCGACTGGCCGTCGGTGGCAGGGCGGATCGCCGAGTTGACCCGCGGGTAGCCGCGCGTTCCGACTACCAGGTCGGNCGGGCCAGGACGCCGCCGTCGACGACGAGGTCGGTTCCCGTGATCCAGCCCGCCATCGGCGAGGCGAGGAACNCAACGGCATCGGCCACGTCCTCCGGAGTGCCGAGGCGGCCGAGGGGCGCCGCCGCCAGCCAGCGNTCGACGCCCTCCGGCCAGCGGTCGGCCAGCCCGCCGTCGTCGATCAGGCCCGGCGAGACGCTGTTGACGCGGATTCCGCGTGGCCCGTACTCGAGGGCGGCGGAGCGGGTGAGCATTACGAGTCCGGCCTTCGCCGCTGCGTAGTGGCCGTGTCCCGGCGCCGGCTGGTGTGCCTCGATGGAGGNGACGTTGACGATGCAACCGCCCTGCTCCCCTTCCTCGGCGGCGAGGGCGTCGGATGCGGAACGGATCAGGAGGTGGACGGCGCGCAGGTTGACGTGAAAGACGGCGTCCCAGGCGCCGGCGTCCACGTCGGCGAGCGGTTCGACCGTCTGGACGGCGGCGTTGTTGACCAGGATGTCGAGTTGGCCGTAGGCGTCGAGTGCCTGGCCCATGAGTGCTTCCGGTCCGCCGTCGGCGGCGAGGTCGGCGACGAGGCAGCGGGTGCCGAGTTCGTNTGCCANTGCCGACGCACGGCCGGTGGTCCGGTGGACGCCGAGCAGGACACGGGCGCCGTGGGCNGCCAGGGTCGTCGCTATGGCCGCTCCGATCGGGCCGTTGGCCCCCGTGACCAGGGCGACCCGGCCGTCGAGGCGGCGTCGGTCGCCGTCNGCGTCCATCAGCGGCCCCCGTGGGACGCGGTTTCGGCGCCTGTGCGTGGATCACAGCATTCCCCGACCGGGACAAGGACGTGGTAGCGAGGCAGGTACATACCAACCCGACGGTTCATAACTCAACATTAGGGCGAAGAAGGGCCCGCGGGCTCCCCGCCACAGAGGGTCGAGGGCCAGTGGGCCGGCTGAAGGGGTTCGTGGTTAGGTCTTGAACATCTGGGATAATCACCGCATGGACAAGACGCCAGAGGCCGGCGATCTGGNCCCGGCTGGTAGTCGCGGGTTCCTGAAGCGCCTCTTAGNAGCGATGGGGGCCATCTGGAAGATGGGTGACCGGTCCGAGAAGGGACGCACCCGAGGCCCGTGGGTGGGCTAGGCCATGCGAGCGAGGGTAGTCAGGTGACCGGGGAGCGGACGGATCCGTACCCGCCGACGGTCGAGTACGTCGACGGCNCCGTGGTGCTCCTGGACCAGACCGCCCTGCCCGAGGCCGAGCGGTACGTCCGCTGCGAGGGTTGGCAGCGGGTGGCGCAGGCGATCGTCGACCTNGAGGTGCGCGGCGCCCCGGCCATCGGGATCACTGCGGCATTCGGCCTCGCCCTTGCCGCCGAGGGGTCGCAGGCCGGCTCNGCCGANGGGCTCCTGGCCGAACTCGGAGAAGTGGCGGAGGCGCTGGTCGCCACCCGGCCGACGGCTGTCAACCTTGCCTGGGCGGTCGAGTCCGTCCTCGGTGAGGCACGTGGTGCCGCTGGGGGACGCACAGACGACGTCCGCCGGGCGGTCGTCGNCTGTGCGCAGCGGCTCGCCGCCGAGGACCTTGCCACCTGCCGGGCCATCGGAGACGCCGGGGCGCCCCTGCTGGTCGGCATCGACGAGGTCATCACCCACTGCAACGCCGGAGCGCTCGCCACGGTCGGCTACGGCACGGCGCTCGGCGTGATCCGCTCGGCNCACCTCGACAACCCGGACCTCCACGTCTGGGCCGACGAGACCCGGCCGGTGTTCCAGGGGGCCCGTCTCACCGCCTTCGAACTGGGACGGGACGGGATCTCCTGCACGGTGATCGCCGACGGCGCAGCGGCCTCCGTCCTGCGTGGAGGCGGGGTCGGGGCCGCCATCGTGGGCGCCGACCGGATCGCCGCCAACGGCGACGTCGCCAACAAGATCGGCACCTACGGGCTGGCGGTGGCGGCCCGCCACCACGGCGTTCCGTTCTACGTCGCCGCCCCGCTGTCGACGATCGACCCGGACACCGGCGACGGATCCGCCATTGAGATCGAGCAGCGCCCGGGCGCCGAGGTCGCCGAGTACCGGGGGAGTGCGATCACGCCGGCCGGTGCAGCGGTGCACAACCCGGCCTTCGACGTGACGCCCGCCGACCTCGTCGATGCCATCATCACCGAGGCCGGGGTTTTGCGTGCGCCCTACGGTCCGGCCATCGAGGCGGCGCTCGGCGGCTGGGGCACCAAGGCAGGCGGGTAGGGGTGTCAGGCGGCGTCGGTGCCGGCCGTCATCAGGCGGCCGATCGCGGCGCGATCGAGATCAGCCGTATCGGCGATCGCCACCAGGCGTCCCTTGAAGATCACGCCGATCCGGTCGGACAGGCTGAGGATCTCGTCGAGCTCTGCCGAGATCAGGAGAACGGCGACCCCGTTGTCGCGCTGACCGACGATCTGCTGGTGCACGAACTCGATGCTGCCGACGTCGATGCCCCGCGTCGGCTGCGAGGCGACGAGCAGGCGTGCGCCACGTGACAACTCACGGGCGGTGATGACCTTCTGCTTGTTGCCGCCGGACAACGAGCGTGCGGGTGCTCGGATCGATTCCGTCCGGATGTCGTAGTCGGCGACGAGACGCTCGGCCTCGTCGTCGATGGCATCGTGCTGGCGGAGCCCCCGCCGGGCGTAGGGCACCNGGAAGTAGCGGTTCAGGACCAGGTTGTCGGCGATCGAGTGCGGTCCGATGAGGCCGTGCTTCTCGCGGTCCTCGGGAACGTGGGCGACGCCCAGTTCGCTGATCTGGCGGGGCGTGCAGCCGGTGATGTCGGAGCCCTCGAGCAGGATGCTTCCGGAGTCGGATATGCGTAGGCCGGTCATGGCTTCGACGAGTTCCCGCTGGCCGTTGCCGTCGACNCCGGCGATGCCGAAGATCTCGCCGGCCCGCACTTCGAGCGAGAGTCCGTCGACGGCCGGACGGTCGCGGTCGTCGCGGACATGGAGGTCCCGAATCTCGAGGACCCCGGCCTCGGGCCGTGCTTCGGTCTTCGCCACCCGGAGGACCACGCTGCGTCCCACCATCATCTCCGCCAGGCCTGCCTGGTCGGTCTCGGCGGGTGTGGTGGAGCCGACTACCCGGCCGCCGCGCATCACGGTGACCCGGTCGGCGACCGCCAGTACCTCACGGAGCTTGTGGGTGATGAACACGATGGCGACACCCTCGGCGGCGAGTCCCCGGAGCACCTCAAGGAGGTGGTCGGTCTCCTGGGGGGTGAGCACGGCCGTCGGTTCGTCGAGGATCAGGACGTCGGCCTTCCGGTAGAGCGCCCTCAGGATCTCGACCCGCTGCTGCATGCCGACTGGTAGGTCCTCGACAGTCGCCCGTGGATCGACCTCGAGTCCGAAGCGCTTGCCCAGTTCGCCCACCTCGGTGGCGGCCCGGTCGATGTCGAGGAGGCCGCGCCCCCTGGTGGGTTCGTGTCCGAGCACGATGTTCTCCGCCACGGTCAGGACGGGAACCAGTTGGAAGTGCTGGTGGACCATGCCGATGTGGTGGTCGATCGCGTTGTGCGGACTGTCCATGCGGACGGGAGCGCCGTTGACGCGCACCTCTCCCTCGTCGGCCCGGTAGAGGCCGAACAGGATGTTCACGAGGGTGCTCTTGCCGGCGCCGTTCTCGCCGAGCAGTGCATGGATCTGTCCCTTTTCGACCCGCAGGTTCACGTCCTGGTTGGCGACGACGGTGTCGAAGCGCTTGGAGATGCCGACGGCCTCGAGTGCCGGAGGATCGTTCGTCGGGGACTGGGTGGTCGTGTCGTCCATGTCCGCTATTCCCGGCTGTAGGGCTGGCCGATGGAGGCCGGCGGTCGGGCCCGGCCGACGAACCCGGCGACCACGACGATGGTGACGATGAAGGGCATCATTCCGATGAACTGTGGATCGTCGGCCAGCCAGCCCCGGAACTGGAACTGGGTCTGGACGGCGTTGGCGTAGCCGAACAGCAGGGCCGCTCCCCAGGCGCCGACCGGATTCCATCGACCGAAGATCATCACGGCCAGTGCGACAAAGCCCTTTCCGTTGGTCATCAGCCGCTCGAAGGAGCCGACGGCCTCGAGGCTGAGGTAGGCGCCGGCCAGTCCGGCGAGCCCACCACCGAGCATCAGGTTCATGTATCGGATCCGTACCACCGATACACCGGCGGTCTCGGCGGCGCTGGGATGTTCGCCGACAGCGCGGGTGCGCAGGCCCCAGGTGGTGCGGAACAGTGCGTACCAGAGCACCGGAACGAGCAGCAGCGTGATGTAGGTGAGCGGCCGGTTCGAGAAGAAGACGCGGCCCAACATCGGAAGGTCGGCGAGCGGCCCCAGCTTGATCATGCTGGTCTTGCCGGACGGTAGGGAGCGGCCCTGCTGGAAGAAGAAGCTGGTGAGGCCGATCGCAGCGATGTTCATTACGGTGCCGGCGATGATCTGGTCGCTCTGGAGGCTGACCGAGAGGAACGCCAGGAAGGCGCCCATGAGCATCCCGCAGCCGATGCCGGCGGCGACGCCGAGCAGGAGGTCGCCCGTCGACGACGCCACGACGAACCCGGCGAATGCCGACATGAGCATCTGGCCCTCGATGCCGATGTTGATGACCCCGGACCGCTCGCAGAGGATTCCACAGAGTGCGCCGAGTACGAGCGGTGTCGACTGCCGCAGCGTGGCGGCGAGGACAGCAGTCGTCTGTGGCTGCTGGAACTCGGCGGTGAACAACGTGAACGCCACCAGGAAGGCGGCGGTGGCGAACCACCAGCGGTAGCGGGTGAGCATGTTCATCCGTCGCCCCAGTGTGCGCCGACCGAGATGTCGCTGGACTCACGGCGGCGCAGGACCCACTTGACCAGGATGGGTGTGGCCACGAACAGCAGCATCAGGGCCTCGATGATCTCGGTGATTTCGGGATCGACGTCGGCCTTGAACTGCATCATCGAGCTACCGGCCTCCATGGCCCCGATGAGCAGGGCTGCGGGTATGACGCCGAGTGGATGGGTACGTGCGAGGAGGGCGATTGTGATGCCGTTGAAGCCGAGGCCGGCGTTGAAGCCAGGCTCGTAGCGACCGACGACGCCCTGGGTCTCGATGGCGCCACCGAGGGCGGCGAGCATTCCGCTGATGGCCATGGTGAGGATGACGATCCGGGAGACCGAGATGCCGGCGTAGCGGGCGGCCTCGGGATTCAGGCCGACCGAGCGGATCTCGAAGCCGAAGGTGGTGCGTTCGAGTAGGTACCAGCAGGCGATCGCTGCGGCGACCGAGAGGGCGAACCCGGTGGGGAGCTGGTCCCATCGGGGAATCTCGGCGCTGGTCTCGATGGCCGGGGTCCGGACGATGACCCCGGGTTCGCGCCAGACCTTCGAGGTCAGCCAGTCGGTCAGGTTGAGGGCGACGAAGTTGAGCATGATCGTGGTGATCACCTCGTGGGCGCCCCTGGTGGCCTTGAGGACGCCGGCGATCATGCCCCAGAGGGCACCGCCGATGGCCCCGGCGAGGAGGGCGAGCGGGATGTGGATGATCCACGGCAGGCCGGTGACTCCGTAACCGATGGCGCCGGCGAACAGTGCGCCGATGACGAGCTGTCCCTGGCCGCCGATGTTGAACAGGCCGGCCTTGAAGGCGAAGGCGACGGCGAGACCGCCCATTACGAGTGGGGTGGCCTTCTCCAAGGTGCGGCCGATGCCCTTGCGGTCGGCGAGCGCTCCGTCGTAGAGGGCCCGGTAGGCCTCGAAGGCGTTCAGGCCGGAGAGTTCGATGATGATCGCTCCGACGGTGATCGCCAGGACTACGGCGAGGACGGGGACCAGCGCGGCGCGCAGCAGGTTCACCGGTGCGTACGCCTACCGTTGGTTGTTCGCTCTGTCGTCATCGACCGCTCCTGTGGCTCCGCCGGATCGCGGCACCGTAGCCCACCCCCTCGGTCGATCAGGAACCCCTGGGGCTCAACCTGCGGAGGNGGTGACCGTGGTCGTGATTCCGCCGCGGACGCTCTGTTCGAGGGTGACCGAGACAGCGGTGTCGACTGCGCTGGCGAGGTGGGCGGCGATCTCGGGAGCCAGGTGCTCGGCAAAGATGCCGCGGCCGTCGAAGGTGCGCAGGTAGAGCTTGAGCGANTTGGTCTCGATGCAGCGCTCGACCGGTGTGTAGGCGATCTCGACGGCGTAGAAGTCGGGTTGTCCTGTCACCGGGCAGGTAGCGGTCAGCTCGGTGGAGTGGAACCGGACCAGTTCGACGGGACCTTCGACTGGGAACGTGTCGATCCGGGGACCCGGTTCCGCATCCGATCTGCCGAGAGCGGGTTCGTTCACGGGACNAGGAAGGTGACGACAGGTGGTGGCGGGTGGGCGGGAAGGCCGCGCCGGGTCAGCTGTTGCGGCCGAAGTTGGGCTTGCGCCCGTGGTTCGCCTTCTTGCGGCGGGCGTTGGCCTTCTGGCGGCTGGTGCGCTTCGACATGGCCGGAAGGCTAACGGCGACATCGTCGATCACCGCCCTGGTCAGGGTGTGGCGGATGCCGCAGGGGGCTGAAGGCCTCGCCACGTAGCCTGAGCGGCCGGCCCAACACGGGGCTGGGTGAGCGCAGGAGTGACGGTGGAGCGATTCGGTTTCGTGGGGCTTCCCAATGCGGGCAAGTCCTCCCTCTACAACGCACTGGCAGGTGGTGGTGCCTTCGCAGCCCCGTACGCCTTCGCCACGACCGATCCGAAGGTCGGTGTCTCCAAGGTGCCCGATCGGCGCCTCGACCTGCTGGCCGCCATGAGCTCGTCCGCCAAGGTGGTGCCGGCCAGCGTGCAGTTCACCGATATCGGCGGGCTGGTCGAGGGGGCGGCCTCGGGTGAGGGCCTGGGCAACCGGTTCCTCGCCGGAATCCGNGAGGCCGACGCCATCGTGTTCGTCCTTCGGGCGTTCCNNGACGGCGACGTTCCGGGTCCGACGGATCCGCTCGANCANCTGAGGGTTGTCGAGATCGAGCTGGCGCTCGCCGACCTCGAGACGGTCGAGAAGCAGGTGNGGCGGCAGCGCCGGGCCTCCAAGGGCGATCGGTCCCTGGCCGGTGCCGTCGACGCACTGGAGGCGGCACGGATCCACCTCGAACAGGGCACCCCGATCTACCGGAGCAACCTCCGTCCTGCCGAACGCGACCTGCTGGCTCCGTACTTCCTGCTCACCGACAAGCCGGTCGTGGCTGTGGTCAACCTCGATGAGGAACAGGTCGAGGATCCGGACCCCGTGCTGGCCCCGGTCGTCGATGAACTCGACGGCGCCGATGTGGTCGGCATGTGCGTCCAACTCGAGGCCGAGGCGGCACTGCTGGCCGCCGACGAGCGGACCGAAATGCTCGAGGGACTCGGCNTGGGCGAGGGTGCGCTGCCGCGCTTCATCCANGCCGCCTATCACTGCCTGGGCCTGCGCACCTTCTTGACTACCGGCGAGAAGGAGAGCCGGGCGTGGACGTTCCGTGCGGGGTCGACGGCCCCGGAGTGTGCCGGGCGGATCCACACCGACTTCCAGCGGGGCTTCATCCGGGCTGAGACCATCCACTGGGACGTGCTCCTGGAGGCTGGCTCCTATCCGAAGGCCCGTGAGTTGGGCCTGGTCCGCAGCGAGGGCAAGGAGTACCTGCCAGTGGACGGGGACGTGTTGGAGTTCCGCTTCAACGTCTGATCCCCGTCGGTGCCCTGCAGGGACGGAACCGTTCAGTACATGGTCGTGCGGGTCAGGTGGTGGGGGCGCAGGGTGGGGAAAGCCGCGTGGTAGGTGCTCCAGAGNCGGAAGTNGACCTGAGGGATGACGACCTGCCGNTCGGNGGGCCGGATCGCGTTGATGGCATCGGCCAGCAGGGCGGTGGCGAAGATGGTGTGGGCCCGAATCTCGATCTCCTGGTCGGAGTTCCTGGCGATGAGGTCCTTCCGCGCGATCCGGTCGACGAGGTGGGCCCATCCCGGTCGCCGTCGCCGTCCTCGGTAACGTCAGGTGTCGAGTCGGTCGAGGCCGGAGGAGGAATGGTGGTGGGTTCGGGTTCAGCAACAGGTCATGTTCTCGTCGTCGGTTCCACGATGATCGATCTCGTCGCCTACGCACAGCGGGTACCGGAGGCGGGCGAGACGCTCGTGGGAGACCGGTTCCAGATGGGCTTCGGGGGCAAGGGCGCCAATCAGGCGGTCATGGCGTCGCTGGTCGGAGCGAAGGTGACCATGGCCAACGCCGTCGGCGACGACTCCTATGGGCGGATGACGATCGAGAACCTCGGGTCGTTCGGGATCGACACCGGCCACGTACACGTCGTTCCCGGGGAGAGCGGTGTCGCACCCATCTGGGTCGAGGCGGACGGCACCAACAGGATCATCGTCGTCCCGGGTGCCAACGACAGCCTGACGGCGGCGATGGCCGTCGAGGCCGTCGCATCGTTCGACGACCTGTCCGTCGTGGTCGGCCAACTCGAAGTTCCCCAGACGGCGACCGCAGCGGCCTTCGGCGAGGCGCGACGCCGGGGGGTGACCACGGTCCTCAACCCGGCACCGGCGGCGGAGTTGGATCCCGAACTGCTACAGGTGACCGACTGGCTGATCCCCAACGAGGTCGAGTTCTCGATCCTGACGGACGGTGCGAGAACCGATGACGGGGCCCTTGTCGCCTATGCGGAACAGACCGGTACACGGCTGCTGGTCACCCTCGGTGGCGACGGCGTCGCCTTCGTGGCCGAAGACGGCACCGTGTCGAGGTTCCCCGCCGACCGGGTGGAGCCCGTTGACACCACCGGCGCCGGCGATGCGTTCGTGGGCGCCTTCGTGGCAGGCTTGGCGACGGGACTCGACGTGGTGTCGGCCATCCGGCTCGGAACGGCCTGCGCCGGCGAGAGCGTGACCCGCCCCGGGACGCAGACGTCGTTTCCCTCGCGGGAACGGTGCGGTGAGCTTCTCGCCGCCTGTTCCTGAGNTGGACGACGGCATCTACGCTGCNTGGCATGGCATGGCTGGTCTGTGGCGAACGGGTGTTGGCCAGCCTGGAGTTGGCCAACACGGCGTCCCAGCGTCGTCGGGGCCTGCTGGGCCGCGACGACGTCGACGGGGCGATGCTCCTGAAGCCGGCCGGCCGGGTTCATTCCATCGGCCTGAGGTTCGCCATCGANGTCGCACATCTCGACGCCGACCTCACGGTGTTGCGCATCACGACCATGGAACGCAACCGGATCGGGCGACATGTCCGTGGGGCGCGGGCCGTTCTCGAGGCCGAGGCCGGCTCCTTCGGCAGGTGGGGAATCACCGTCGGTGACGAGTTGGCGGTGCGCGATTGAANGCTTCCCCGGTAATGGGACGGCTGGTCCTGGTCGCCACGCCGATCGGCAATCTCGGTGACCTGTCGGCCCGTGCGGTCGAGGTGCTGTCGGCGGCCGACGTCGTCGCCTGTGAGGACACCCGCCACAGCGGCCGCCTCCTGCAGCATGCGGGGATCACCGACACCCGTCTGATGCGGCTCGATGCNCACACCGAGGACCGGGCCACTGACGACGTGTTGCGACGCCTCGGAGAAGGCCAGGTCGTTGCGGTGGTGACGGATGCCGGCACCCCGGGGATCTCCGATCCGGGCGAGCGGCTGGTCCGGNGAGTGGTCGAGGCCGGGTACGGGGTCTCGGTGGTGCCGGGTCCCNCGGCGCCCATCGCAGCCCTCGTGGCGAGCGGCCTTGCGACCGAGCGCTGGTGCATGGAGGGGTTCCTTCCCCGCAAGGGAGCCGCCCGGGCTGATCGGCTGGCCGANCTGGCGGTCGAGGAACGCACGATGGTCCTGTTCGAGTCACCACGCCGACTGGCCGCGACNCTGACCGACCTTGCGGNGGNTCTGGGCGACGGTCGTCGGGCATGCGTGGCCCGTGAGATGACGAAGCTCCACGAGGAGTACCTGCGGGGCACGTTGCCCGAACTGGCTGACTGGGCGAGCCAGACGCCGAAGGGTGAAGTCGTCGTCGTCGTGGAGGGTGCCCCACCGGCCGATGAGGCCGACGACGCCAGGGTGCGGGCAACGGTGGCCGAGGCCATCGGCCGCGGTGCCTCGACACGCGACGCCGCCACGGAGGCGGCCCGCCTGCTCGGAGTGAGTCGGCGCCGTGCGTACCGGCTCGCCCTCGAGGCCTGACCGCCTGCTCTCCGACGAAACCGGCCCGGTCCGCATCGGGGCCGCCGGTAGCCTCGGACGCCATGGCAGAGCCTCAGGTCCCGATCCTCGTCGCGGTGGCGTGGCCGTACGCCTCCGGCTCCCGGCACCTGGGGCACCTCGCCGGTGCCTACCTCCCGGCCGACGTCTTCGCCCGGTTTCAACGGTTGGCCGGCAACCGGGTGCTGATGGTCAGCGGCTCCGACATCCACGGCACCCCCATCACGGTGCGGGCGGACGCCGAGGGGGTCGCACCGGTCGAGATCGCCGACCGCTACCACGCCGAGTTCCTGGATGCCTGGGAGCGCCTGGCGATCTCCTGGGACTGCTACACGTCGACCGGCACCGAGAACCATGCGGCCGTGACGCACGACGTCTTCCTGCGGCTGCTCGAGAAGGGCTACATCGACCGGCGGACCAGCGACCAGTTCTACGACGCCGAGGCGGGGCGCTTCCTGCCCGACCGGTACATCGAGGGCACCTGCCCGCATTGCGGCTACACCGAGGCGCGGGGCGACCAGTGCGAGGACTGCGGTCGCACCCTCGATCCCGAGGAACTCGTCGACCCCCGCTCGAAGATCACGGGTGCCGAGCCGGAGGTGCGTTCCACCGAGCACTTCTACCTGCGGCTCTCCGACTTCGGGGAGTCGCTCGGATCATGGCTGGACGGTCGTGNGGGCTGGCGCCGCCACGTCCTCAACTTCTCGAAGGGCTGGATCGAAGAGGGCCTCCAGGACCGTGCCATCACCCGCGACCTCGAGTGGGGCGTGGCCGTGCCGGTCGACGACCTCGACGCCGGCAAGCGCATCTACGTCTGGTTCGAGGCGGTCATCGGCTATCTNTCNGCNNCNAAGGAGTGGGCGCANCGACCAGGNNGACCCCGAGGCGTGGCGNGACTGGTGGNAGNNCNCNGANGCCCGGTCNGTNTACTTCATCGGCAANGACAACATCCCGTTTCACACNATCNTCTGGCCNGCGATGCTCNNNGGNTACGGNGGCCTGAACCTNCCNACCGANGTNCCGGCCAACCAGTACCTGACGTTCAAGGGGGGCAAGGCATCGGCCAGTCGGGGGGTGGGCCTGACGATCGGGGAGGGCCTCAGGCTCTTCGAGCCGGACGGGCTGCGCTACGCCCTTGCGGCGTCGCTCCCAGAGCAGAGCGATACCGACATCTCGGTCGAGGAGATCGCCCGGCGCATCAACGAGGAGCTCGTCGCCACCTGGGGAAACCTGGTGAACCGGGTGCTGTCGATGGTGCATGTGAGGTGTGACGGTGCCGTGCCGGAGCCCGGCGACCGTACCGATGCCGACACGGAACTCGTGGCCGGTGTCGACGCTGCCCTGGTGGTGGCCGCCGATCAGATCGACCGGGTCGAGCTCCGTGCGGCGCTGCGAACGGCGATGGAGGCAGCGGCGGGGGTCAACGCCTACCTGAACGCCACCGAGCCGTGGAATCTGGCCAGGACCGACCCCGATCGGGCCCGTGTGGTGCTCGGCACGGCACTCGACGCCGTCAACGGGGTCCGGGTGGCGTTCACCCCCTACCTGCCATTCTCGTCGGCTGCGCTCGACGAGGTCCTCGGACCGGTAGATGCCTGGCTTCGCCCGGAACTGTCGCCAGGCCTGCCGATCGGCAAGCCGTCACCCCTGTTCGCCAAGGTGGACGTGGAGGAACTCTTTGCTGACGACGACGGCGGCACGGGGTGAGCGACACCTCGGACCTGCGTTGGTTCGACAGCCATTGCCACCTCGGTTCCGATGCGGCTGAGGTGATCGCTCGGGCCCGGGCGGCGGGTGTCGTGGGGATCATCACGGTCGGCACGGACCTGGAGGAGAGCCGCGCGGCCATCGACACGGCCCACAGGTTCGACGATGTGTGGGCGACCGCCGGCGTACACCCGCACGAGGCTCGCTTCGGCATGGACGGCATCGTCGAACTCCTCGACGACGAGGTTGTCGTCGCCGTGGGGGAAGCGGGGCTTGACTTCCACTATGAGTATTCGCCGCGTGGCGTGCAGTCTGACGTTTTCGCCGCCCAGGTGGCGCTTGCCAACGAGCGCGGGATGCCCCTCGTGGTCCACAGCCGCGAAGCGTGGGAGGAGACCTTCGCGGTGCTCGATGCCGAGGGGGTTCCTGATCGGACGGTGTTCCACTGCTTCACGGGGGGTCCCGACGTGGGGGCGGCATGCCTCGAGCGGGGGGCGTTCCTGTCGTTCTCGGGGATCGTGACCTTCAAGGGCGCCGACGACGTCCGGGCGGCGGCGGCCGGCTGCCCGCTCGGGCGGGCGCTGGTCGAGACCGACTCGCCCTTCCTGGCACCCGTTCCCCACCGGGGACGACCCAACGAACCGGCCAACGTGGTACACGTCGGAGCGGCGGTCGCCGAGGCGATGGACCGATCCGTGGCCGAGGTCGCCGCCGCGACATTGTCCACCACGGGTGGGTTCTACGGCATCGAATTGGTGTAGCGGACGGGTTCTCACGGTTCCCTACGCGCGCTGCGTGGTGGATCTCGCGCGGATTCTGAACTGCGTGTTGCGCCACTGGTCGATGCCTTCCTAAGTTTTCACCTGGCTCTGGCGGCCGACGATGGTCGTCACCAGAGGGGAAAGGGACAGGAGCTCTGGAGGCCAAACTCACCATCGAACGATGGCGGGTGCTCGTCGTGGTCCTTGCCACGATCGCAGCCCTGCCGATGTTCGTTTTCGAGAATCCGAACTCACCTGGAGCCGCCACTGAGGTGGCGGCTGCCGTCGTGCCCGAGCGCGCCCACGACCTCGACGCCGGAGACACGTTGGAGACGTTGGTCATCGAGCTGGTGATGGATGCATCGGTTTACGAAGTCGCCGTGGTGCTCCCTGATCTGCCCGACGTCACGGCTCCCATAGGCACCGACCGGCTCGAGGCCGAGGCGAGGGCGCAGGAGGGAATTCTCTTCGAGGCGGAGGCCCTGGCCCTCGCCGCCGAGATCGCCGAGACCGAGTTCACCAGCCGTCAGGCCCTCGACCTGTTCCTCGAGGCCAAGGAGGCTGAGGCGCAGCGCCAGGCACAGCGTGCACGCCTGCGGGCCGAGGAGGAGGATCGCCGCGCTGAGGCGATCGCCACGCCTGGGCCGACCACCACGATTTCAGCGGCCAGCATGCCAGCCGACGTCGGGCCGACCGCTGAGCAGTGGGAGGCCCTGCGCTTCTGCGAGTCGAGCGGCAACTACGGGGCGATCAGCCCCACCGGCAGCTACCGGGGCGGCTACCAGTTCAGCCTGGTTACCTGGGACTGGATCGCCGGCATCTACCACCGACGCCTCGTCGGCCTGGATCCCGCCGAGGTAGCCCCGGCGGACCAGGACGCCATGGCACAGTCCCTCTACGACCTCCGCGGTCGCGGCCAGTGGCCGGTGTGCGGCCGGTACCTGCCGTAGCCGCTACCGGGTGATGTCCACCCGGATGCTCCCGTAGTGTCGGCTGTGTGACGCTCACCCGGACCGAGGCTCGAGGACTCCTCGACCGCTTTGGGATCCGGCCCAAGCGCTCGTTGGGCCAGAACTTCGTCGTCGAGCCCAACACGGTCCGCCGCATCGCCGAACTGGCAGGGGTCGGGCTCGGCGACCGCGTGGTCGAGGTGGGCCCGGGCCTCGGTGCGCTGACCCTGGCGCTGCTCGAGACGGGCGCCGAGGTCACTGCCGTCGAGATCGACGAGGTACTCGTCGACGTGCTCGAGGAGGTGGCCGGCGACCACGGGTCCCTGCGCATCGTCCACGCCGACGCTATGGGGGTCGACTGGGAGTCGCTGCTGGGCGCCGGGCCTTGGACGCTGGTGTCGAACCTCCCGTACAACGTGTCGGTGCCCCTGGTCTGCGACCTGCTCGATGACGTGCCTGCCATCGTCCGCCTCGTCGTCATGGTGCAACTCGAGGTCGCCGACCGACTGGTCGCCAGCCCGGGCGACGACGCCTACGGCCTGCCGTCGGTGAAGGTGGCGTACCACGCCGAGGCGAGAAAGGTCGGCCGGGTGCCCCCGTCGGTATTCCTGCCCCGGCCGCGGGTGGACTCGGCTCTCGTCGACGTCGTGCGGCGCCCGGAGCCGTTGGTCGCCGCCGATCCGGAGGTGCTGTTCAGCCTCGTGCGGGCGGGCTTCGCCCATCGGCGCAAGATGCTGCGCGGTGCCCTTCGGGGCATCGTGGACGAGGCGGGGCTCGTCGCGGCGGGCGTGGACCCGACCCTGCGGGCCGAGGACCTCGACCTCGCTCAGTGGGCGGCGATCGCAGCGGGCGTGGAACGGTGAGCACCGAGTTGTTCGCCCCGGCGAAGCTCACGCTGTCGCTGTGCATCACCGGTGTTCGTCCGGACGGCTTCCATGAGATCGACGCCGAGATGGTCAGCCTCGACCTCGGAGACCGACTGCTGGTCACGGAGGGCGACGGCCTCGACATCGTTGGTGTCGACGGCGGCCTCCACGTCGGGACCGACGACAACCTGGTGGGTCGGGCCCTGCGGCTCGCCGACCGGACGGCCCATATCCGCATCGAAAAGGCCGTCGCCGCCGGAGCGGGCCTCGGGGGCGGCTCGTCGGACGCAGCGGCGATCCTGCGCTGGGCGGGAATCGACGACCTGGTCGCCGCAGCGTCGATCGGAGCAGATGTGGCCTACTGCCTCGTCGGGGGCCGGGCCCGGGTGACCGGCATGGGCGAGGTGGTCGAGACGCTTGCGTTCGAGGAGCGGACCTTCACGCTGCTCACGCCGTCCGTGGCCTGCCCGACGCCAGCCGTGTATCGACGCTGGGACGACCTCGACGGGCCGATCGGCGACCACGGCAACGACCTCGAGCCTGCAGCGGTCGACCTGGTTCCCGAACTCGTTCGGTGGCGTGACGAGTTGGCGGACGCGACGGGGCAGCGGCCGCGTCTGGCGGGGAGTGGCAGTACGTGGTTCGTGGAGGGGGAGTATCCGGGAGGGGGGCGCCAGGTCGTGCGGACGGTGCCGCCACTGGTGCCGTTGGCCTGAGGCCTGCTAGCGACCCCGCATCCGCTTGGCGCGGGTGCGCTTGAGCATCTTGCGGTGCTTCTTCTTGCGCATGCGCTTGCGGCGCTTCTTGATCAGGGATCCCATGGCGGGCGACACGGTACCGGGACCGGACGCGGATGCCGCACAGCGAAGATGGAGTCTCGTATCGTGCGCGGGTGTCCGACGCCGACTACGTCCCCCCGTTCCCGAAGGGCTGGTATGTCGTCGCCGCCACCGAGGAGGTGCCGGGGCCCGAGATGGTGGCCTTCAACGCCTTCGGCCGTGACCTCGTGCTGGGGCGCGATGCCGACGGTGCCGTGCGGGCGACACAGGACCTCTGCCCGCACGTCGGCGGGCTCTTCAGCCAGGGCGGCCGGATTACCGACGACTGCATCGTGTGCCCGTTCCACGGGTGGACGTTCGGTCCCGACGGGAGGTGCGTCGAGATTCCGGCCGGGGATCCCATCCCGGAACGGGCGAAGGTGAGGATGTGGGCGGTCCGGGAACGGGAGGGCCACATCGAGGTGTTCCACTGTCGACGTGGGCAGGCGCCGGACCCGGATGCCGAGGTCCATGATCGACGTTGAGCGGTTCCTCCTAGGCTCGCCCGGTCGTCCGTTCCACCGGAGGTAGGCCGCCATGTCCGACGTGATCCGAATGATCGGGGACCTGCCCGACCTCAAGCAGATCCCCAACGGAGAGAAGGTGCGCGGCACGTTCTCCGACGCCGAGATGCAGGGTCGGCTCGCCCGACTGCGTGCGGTCATGGCGGAGCGGGGAATCGACGCTGTGCTCTTCACGTCGATCCACAACGTCAACTACTATTCGGACTTCCTCTACTGCTCGTTCGGCCGCCCCTATGGGCTGGTGGTCACCCAGGAGGCGTCCACGTCGATCTCGGCCAACATCGACGCCGGCCAGCCGTGGCGTCGGACCTTCGGCGAGAACGTGGTGTTCACCGACTGGCGGCGCGACAACTACGTGCGGGCCGTCCAGTCGCTGGTGCCCGCCGCCGGCCGCCTCGGCGTCGAGTACGACCACCTCAACGTTGCGCTGCTTGGAAAGGTCGAGGCCGCCCTGCCCGGCACGGAAATCGTCGACATCGCCGGCGACTGCATGCGCCTGCGGATGCTCAAGTCCGACGAGGAGATCGCAGTCATCACCCAGGGTGCCCGCATCGGCGATGTCGGCGGCGCCGCCTGCGTGGAGGCCATCGCCGTGGGCGTGCCCGAGCACGAGGTGGCGCTGCACTCGACGCAGGCCATGGTCCGCGAGGTCGCCCGCACGTTCCCCCACGTCGAACTGATGGACACCTGGACCTGGTTCCAGTCGGGGATCAACACCGACGGCGCCCACAACCCGGTCACCTCGAAGCGGATCGAGCGGGGCGACATCCTGAGCCTCAACTGCTTCCCGATGATCGCCGGCTACTACACGGCGCTCGAGCGGACCCTTTTCTGCGAGGAGGCATCCGACGAGCACCTCCGCATCTGGGAGGTCAACTGCCTGGTCCACGACGAGGGCAAGAAGTTGCTCGTGCCCGGCGCCGTGTGCAGCGACGTGGCCGCCGCCCTCAACGAGATCTACGCCGAGCACGACCTGTTGAAGTACCGGACCTTCGGCTACGGCCATTCGTTCGGGGTGCTCTGCCACTACTACGGCCGCGAGGCCGGCCTCGAGTTGCGCGAGGACATCGACACGGTGCTCGAGCCGAACATGGTCGTGTCGATGGAGCCCATGCTGATGCTGCCCGAGGGGCTCCCCGGTGCCGGTGGCTACCGGGAGCACGACATCCTCGTGATCACCGGGGACGGCGCCACCAACATCACGGGCTTCCCCTACGGCCCGGAACACAACATCGTCCGGAAGGCGTAGGTGGCGACCGCCCACTACGCTCGTCCACCCAGTGGTGGCCGGTAGTTCAACTGGCAGAACGCCTGACTTTGGATCAGGAGGTTGCAGGTTCGAGACCTGCCCGGCCAGCCAGCGATGCGGCGGTCAGGCTGTCCGGAAGACCGCCAGGACCGAGAGCCGGTCGATGTGTTCGCCGATGCTGTACGTCGGCACGCGGAGGAAG
>PACE01000037.1 GCA_002699725.1 Acidimicrobiaceae bacterium | reverse complement strand
GTGGCCGAGTCGGCGGATGTCGGTACGCAGGTCGGCGTCGGCCCCCGTGTGATCTTCGGCGGAGTTGGCGGAAGGGTCCGCGGTCTCTGGCGGATCGTCAGACATGCGCACAACCTATCCGAACCGTTTCGACTCAAAATATTCCTGTCAGTAGATTTAGTTGACTCTGGGTGGAAATTCAGGCATGCTGTATCCACGCTGTCCGTTCCGGCGGCCACGTTTATTCCGCAGGCATGCCCCAGTGCACCGTCCATGGGTGATTGGAGACCACTGTGAGCCATACCAGGTATCCCCCGCCGCGTCAGCGGGTGCAGCGCAGCGAACTCGCCGTGCCTGGATCCAACCCGCAGATGTTCGATAAGGCCGCGGCCAGCGAAGCCGACTTCGTCTTCCTCGACCTCGAGGACGCCGTGGCTCCCGGCGACAAGGTCGAGGCTCGTCGAAACGTCATCGAGGCACTGCAGGACATCGACTGGAAGGGCCTGGGCAAGACCGTTTCCGTGCGGATCAACGGCCTCGACACGCACTACATGTACCGCGACGTCGTCGACGTGGTCGAGCAGGCCGGCCAGCACCTCGACACCATCCTGATCCCGAAGGCCGGCGTCGCCGCCGACGTCTACATGGTCGACGCCATGGTCACCCAGATCGAGGAGTCCATGGGGATCGAGCACCGCATCGGACTCGAGGCCCTCATCGAGACGACGCTCGGCATGGTCAACGTCGAGGACATCGCCCGCTCGAGCGATCGCATGGAAGCGCTCCACTTCGGCGTCGCCGACTATGCCGCCTCCTGCCGGGCCCGCACCACCAACATCGGTGGCCTCAACCCCGACTACCCCGGCGACCAGTGGCACGAGTCCCTCTGCCGGATGCTCGTCGCCTGCCGCGCCTACGGCGTACGCGCCGTCGACGGCCCCTTCGGCGACTTCAAGGACCCGGAAGGCTTCCTGTTGGGTGCCCGCCGTGCCGCCGCCCTGGGCTACGAGGGCAAGTGGGCCATCCACCCCAGCCAGATCGAGTTGGCCAACCAGGTCTTCACGCCGCCGGCCGAGGAGGTCGACCGGGCCAAGCGCATCCTCGCCGCCCTCGAGGAGGCTGCCGCCGAGGGACGCGGCGCCGCACAACTCGACGGCCGCATGATCGACGCCGCCTCGGCCCGCATGGCCGAGAACGTGGTGGCCACCGACGCCGCTATCAACGCCGACCAACTCCCGCTCCCCCCAGCCTGACCGACACCTCCAGACCAAGAAACTTCAGGGGTCACACGATGGACATCCACGAGTACCAGGCCAAGTCGCTGCTTGCGGAATTCGGCGTACCAATTCCGATGGGCGGCCTCGCCTACAGCCCCGAGCAGGCCACCTACCGGGCCACTGAGATCGGTGGTGGCGGATGGGTAGTGAAGGCCCAGGTCCACACGGGCGGCCGCGGCAAGGCCGGCGGCATCCGCATGTGCTCCAGCGAGCGGGAGGTGTGGGAGGCCGCCGACGACCTGCTCGGTTCCCGCATCGTCACCGACCAGACCGGCGATCGTGGACGCGGCGTCTTTCGCCTCTACATCGAGCAGACGGTCGACATCGACCGCGAGATCTACCTCGGCTTCGTCCTCGACCGGTCCACCGAACGGATCATGTTGGTCGCCTCGGCTGCCGGCGGCATGGAGATCGAAGAGATCATCGACAAGAGTCCCGAGTCGCTGATCCGGGTCGTCATCGAACCGGCGGTCGGCCTCCAGGCCTTCCAGGCCCGTGAGGTGGCCTTTGCCCTGGGGATCGACAGCGGGGTCGTCGCCGAGGCCTCCAACCTGCTGGTCGCCTGCTACCGGGCGTTCCGGGAGCTCGACGCCACGATGGTCGAGATCAACCCGCTGGTGATCACCGATGCCGGTCGCATGCTGGCCCTCGACGCAAAGATGACCTTCGACGACAACGCTCTCTTCAAGCACCAGAAGGTGTCGGAACTCCGGGACAAGTCGCAGGAGGACCCGCGGGAGATGCGGGCCAACGACCGCGGACTGAGCTACGTCGGCCTAGACGGCGACATCGGCTGCATCATCAACGGTGCCGGCCTGGCCATGGCCACCATGGACATGATCAAGCACTCGGGCGGGAAGCCGGCCAACTTCCTCGACATCGGTGGCGGTGCCTCACCAGAGCGTGTCGCCAAGGCGTTCAACCTGGTCCGCTCCGACGAGAGCGTACGGGCGATTCTCGTGAACATCTTCGCCGGCATCAACCGCTGCGACTGGGTCGCCGAGGGCGTGGTGAAGGCCATGCACGAACTCGACCTCCAGATGCCCGTGGTCGTCCGGCTGTCCGGTACCAACGTGGATGAGGGGCGGCGCATCCTCGCCGAGAGCGACGTTCCCGTCATCACCGCAGACACTCTGGCCGAGGCCGCCGAGAAGGTCGTCGACGCCGTCAACAAGGCGGACGCAGCATGAGCATCGTCGTCGATGGGTCCACCCGGGTTCTGGTGCAGGGCTTCACCGGCCGCATCGGCTCCTTCCATGCCGAGGAGATGATCGAATACGGCACCGACATCGTCGGCGGGGTCACCCCGGGTCGGGGCGGAAGCACGCACCTCGACCGTCCGGTCTTCGACACGGTCAAGGACGCCGTCGAGGCGACCGGCGCCCAGGCCTCGATCGTGTTCGTGCCGCCGCCCTTTGCCGCCGACGCCCTGATGGAGGCCGCCGACGCCGGGCTGCGCACCGCCGTTTGCGTCACCGACGGCATCCCCGCCCAGGACATGATGACGGTCAAGCGCTACATGCGGCGCTACAAGGCCGAGCGACGCATGCACCTCATCGGCCCCAACTGTGCCGGAGTCATCAGCCCCGGAAAGGCCCTGCTCGGCATCATGCCCGGACACATCTACCTACAGGGCGAGGTCGGCATCATCGGTCGCTCTGGCACACTCGGGTACGAGGCCGCCTCGCAACTCAAGGCCGCCGGCATCGGCGTGAGCACCAGCGTCGGCATCGGCGGTGACCCGATCAACGGCAGTTCCTTCAAGGACCACATGGCCGCCTTCGAGCAGGATCCCGACACCAAGGTGGTCGTGATGATCGGCGAGATCGGCGGCCCCCAGGAGGCCGAGGCGGCGGCGTTCGCCAAGGAGCACATGTACAAGCCGGTCATCGGCTACATCGCCGGCCTCACCGCCCCGAAGGGACGCACCATGGGCCATGCCGGCGCCATCGTTTCCACGGTGGGGGAGTCGGCCGCCGAGAAGGTCGAGATCCTGAAGGAGTGCGGCGTAATCATCGTCGAGAGGCCCTCGGAGTTCGGCGAGGTCGTCGGCCGAGTACTGAACCGCGCCGCCTGAGTCCTCCTCGCCGCTTGGGGATCCTCTCTTTCCGGCCCCTGACAACGCCAGACCCTCCTCCCGGGGGAGATGGTGCCGTAGCCTTGGAGCCATGCGGGAGATCCTGGCCGACCTCGAGCGTTGGCGCCGTCAGGGACGACGCATCGCCCTGGCTCGCGTGATCGACCTCGAGGGCTCGGGTCCCCGCCTTCCGGGCGCCACGATGGCGGTCGCCGACGACGGTGAAGTCGCCGGTTCGGTGTCCGGCGGCTGCGTCGAGGGGGCGGTGGTCGCCGAGGCCCTCGATGTGCTCGACGGTGGAGATCGCCGACTGGTCTCGTTCGGCTACAGCGATGACGAGGCGTTCGCCGTCGGCCTGACCTGTGGCGGAACCATCCACCTCTTCATCGAGCCGCTGGACTGGTAGCGGGATGGCCGGAGACCCCGCATCGGGAAACGCGGCCCCGATCTTCGACGTCGTCGCGGCCCTGCTCCGCAGCGAGTCCGCCTTCGCCCTGGCCACCGTGGTCGAGGGCCCCGGCGCCGGTGCCAAGTTGCTCGTCCGCCCGGACGACACGATGGGCACCCTGGGTGAGGCCGGCCTCGACCGGGTCGTCGAGCGCGATGCCCTGGGCGAGCTGGCAGCGGGGCGCAGCGGTGTACGCCACTACGGCGAACATGGCGAGGCCCGCGAGGACAGCGTCCGGGTGTTCATCGAGAGCTTCGCCCAGCCGCCGAGGATGTTGATCTTCGGGGCCGTCGACTTCACGGCGGCATTGGTGCGGGTCGCCAAGGTGCTCGGCTACCGCGTCACCGTATGCGACGCCCGTGAGGTCTTCGCCACCCGACAGCGCTTCCCCCTCGCCGACGAGGTGGTCGTTGACTGGCCCAATCGCCTGCTCGACCAGGTCGGCCCCGGTCTCGGACAGCGGGATGCTGTCTGCGTACTCACCCACGACAACAAGTTCGACGTGCCGGCGATCGTGTCGGCCCTCGCCACCGGGGTCGGCTATATCGGGGTCATGGGTTCCCGGCGCACCCACGAGAATCGCCTGGTGCGACTGCGCGAGGCGGGGGTGGATGACGAGGGGATCGCCCGCCTGCATTCACCCATCGGGATCGACATTGGCGCCCGCACGCCGGAGGAGACCGCCGTGTCGATCGTCGCGGAGATCATCGCCCTACGCACGGGCCGTTCGGCACAGGCGCTGAAGGCCTCGTCGGGGCCGATCCACGATTGATCGACCAGATATGGCGCTGACGTGAGGATTGCAGCCGTCGTGCTGGCCGCCGGTGGGGGCACCCGCTGGGACGGCGAGGGCCACAAGCTCCTGGCCGACCTCGACGGCCGTCCGCTGGCCGCCCATGCGATTGACGCAGCGGAGGCGGCCGGGCTCGACGAACTCGTGGTCGTTACGGGCGCCGCCGACCTCTCGGGCGTGCTTCCGGCGGCGGCGACCATCGTCCACAACCCAGACTGGGACGCCGGCCAGGCGGCCTCGCTGCAGCTGGCGGTTTCGCACTGCCGAGCGACAGGCCACGAGGCGATGGTCGTCGGCCTGGCGGACACGCCCGGGGTGCCGGCAGCGGCGTGGCGGAGGGTTGCCGAAATGCCCGGTGACCTCGTCTGCGCCACGTTCGGCGGCAGTCAGCGCCCGCCCGTCAAGGTCGCAGCCCGACTCTGGGATGAACTCCCAGTGACCGGGGACGAGGGTGCCCGACCCCTGTTGCGCTGGAGGGCATTGGAGACGGTGGAAGTAGCGTGCGACGGCGAGCCCACTGACATCGACACGGTCGACGACCTGCGGGCATGGAACTGTTCGCCGGCCGACCACCGATCGATCGGCGAACACCAGGTGGAGGACTAGGTGCAATGGAGCTGATCAACGAATTCGAGGTGGACGCCCCGCTCGATGTGGTCTGGTCGGTCCTGACGGACGTGGAGCGCATCGCCCCGTGCCTGCCGGGCGCCCAACTTCAGGAGGTCGAGGGCGACGAGTATCGGGGCGTGGTGAAGGTCAAGGTGGGTCCCATCACCGCCCAGTACAAGGGAGCGGCCAGCTTCGTCGAGAAGGACGATTCCGGGTACCGGGCGGTCCTGCGGGCGGAGGGACGCGACACCCGTGGTACGGGCAACGCCGCAGCGGACATCACCGCCGAGATGGCCCCGACCGCCACCGGCACGCTGGTCACGGTCACCACCGACCTGAAGGTGACCGGCAAGGTGGCCCAGTTCGGCCGCGGCGTGATGGCCGACGTGTCGAAGAAGTTGATGTGCCAGTTCGCCGACAACCTCAGCGAACTCCTCGCCCAGGTCCCGCCCGATTCCGATCCGGCAGTAGATGGGCCAGCATCCGCGGAAGTTTCCCTCCCAGGACAGGCGGAGGAGCAGGTACGCGTCATTGACGCTCCGGAGGCCGCCGCGGTCGACCTGCTCGGCGCCGCCGGAACGCCGGTCCTCAAGCGGCTGCTGCCGGTGGCCGTGGCGGTCGTCGTGCTGGTGGTTGTGATCATCGTCCTCGTCTAGGGAGCCGGGAGCCGTGCCCAGCGACGACGAACGGGCACTGGTTGAGGGCCTCCTCGGACGTCCCCCGTTGGGCGCCTTCGAGGTCGCCGTTCGCGATCCCGACGGACAGCCGATCGTTATCCTGAACCACCCGCTCCTGGACGACGGCCGTCCCATGCCCACCCGGTACTGGCTGGTCGGCGCCGACCTGCGGGTGCGGATCGGCACGCTCGAGTCTGCAGGCGGCGTTCGGGCCGCAGAGGCTGCCGTTGACGCAGCGGCGCTGGCCGCCGCCCACGAGCGGTACGCATTTGAGCGCGACGCAGCGATCCCGGCCGGCCATGAGGGCCCCCGCCCGAGTGGCGGGGTGGGTGGCACGCGTCAGGGCGTCAAGTGCCTCCACGCTCACTATGCCTGGCACCTGGCGGGCGGTGACGATCCGGTAGGGCGCTGGGTGGGGGAGCAGCTCGCGGAGGATGGGGTGCGAGGGGAACCCGATGAGCCTGAACTCGTGGCCGCCGTCGATTGCGGGACCAACTCGACGAGGCTCCTCATTGGCGACGGTGAGAGGACGGTCGAGCGGCTGATGCGGATCACCCGGTTGGGGGAGGGCGTCGACGCCACCGGCCGACTCGCCTCGGAGGCCATCGACCGGGTGGTCGCCGTCCTGGTCGAGTTCCGCGAGGTGTTGGACAGGCACGGCGTCACCCGGGTGCGTGTAACGGCCACGTCCGCAGCCCGGGATGCGGCCAACCGGAACGAGTTCTTCGATGCCGCGGAGGCGGCCCTCGGGGTTCGACCCGAGATGCTTGGGGGCGTCGAGGAGGGGCGGCTCTCGTTCGCCGGGGCCACCGCCGATCTCGACCCGGACGACGGGCCGTTCCTGGTCCTCGACATCGGGGGAGGTTCGACCGAGTTCGTTGTGGGGACGACCGAGGTAGAGGGGGTCCTGTCGTGCGACATCGGCTGCGTGCGGTTGACCGAGCAGTGGATCGAGACCGATCCTCCGCTCCCCGAGGAGCTGCTTGCCTGTCTCTCGATCGTCGAGGGGCACGTCGACGACGTGCGCCGTGAGGTCCCGTCGGTGGCGGAGGCGCGGACGCTCGTCGGCCTGGCCGGCACCGTGTCGTGTGTGGCTGCTGTGGAGCAGGGGCTGGCCGAGTACGACCGGGACCGAATCCACCACTTCCGGCTCATCAGGGAGGCGGTCGAGGACGTGTTCCGGACGCTGGCCACCGAGACCCGGGAGCAGCGTCTGGAGAATCCTGGAATGGAGGAGGCCCGCGCCGACGTGATCGTGGGCGGCCTGTGCGTGCTGGTCAAGGTGATGCGCCAGTTGGGGTTCGACGAGTGCCTCGTCTCGGAGGCCGACATCCTCGACGGGCTAGTCGCCTCACAACTGGCGAGTTGACGGCGGGCCGGTCCCGGGGCGGGCATGGCTCGACGGGAGTTTCGTCACCGGAAAGATTCTCTACTGTGGGGAAAGATTCTGCTATGATTCGCCCACATGGGACACAGTGACCGCCTGTTGATGGGCCCCGGCCCCGGCAACCCGTACCCCGAGGTCATCGAGGCCTTCGGACGACCCGTGCTCGGCCACCTCGACCCCGAGTTCGTCGCACTCCTCGATGAGACCAACGAGCGCCTCCGGGCCGTCTTCAGGACCGACAACCCCCTGACCTTCCCTCTGTCGGCAACCGGATCGGCCGGCATGGAGGCCACCTTCTGCAACGTGCTCGCCCCCGGCGACGTAGTCGTGGTCGGCGTGAACGGTGTGTTCGGCGAGCGCATGTGCGACGTCGCAAGCCGCCTCGGCGCCGAGGTAGTGCGCGTCGACGCCGAGTGGGGACAAGCCATTGAGCCACAGCGCATGCTCGACGCCCACCCGAGCCCGAAGGTCATCGCCATCGTCCACGCCGAAACCTCGACCGGCGTGCGCAACGACCTCGTCGAGATCGGTGCCGGCAAGGGCGACTCCCTGTTCCTGGTCGACTGCGTCACCTCGCTGGCCGGCATCCCACTCGAGGTCGACGAATGGGGCGTGGACCTCGCCTACAGCGGCACCCAGAAGTGCATCGGCGTGCCGCCGGGCCTCTCGCCGGTCACCGTGTCCCCGCGGGCCATCGACGGCTTCGTCGAGCGCAACCAGTCCTGGTACCTGGACCTGACCATGATCGCCGGGTATGTGACCAGTGGTGGTGCCCGCTCCTACCACCACACGGCGCCCATCTCGATGGTCTACGGGCTACACGCCGGCCTCGGCGTGATCCTGGACGAGGGCCTCGAGAACGCTCAGGCCCGTCACCAGGCCTGCGGCGACCGACTCCAGGAGGGACTCCAGAAGATGGGATTCGAGTTGTTCGCCCAGGAGGGCCACCGCCTCCCCGAACTCACGTCGGTGCGGGTCCCCGAGGGCCGCCTCCCCAAAGGCCTGGACGAGGCCGGAGTTCGTCGCCTCCTGCTCGACCGTTACAGCATCGAAATCGGGGGAGGCCTCGGACCGGTCGCCGGCCAGGTGTGGCGCATCGGCTGCATGGGCCACACCGCACGACTGCGCAACGTCACCCTCCTCCTCGGCGCCCTCGGCGAGATCCTGGACTGATCCGCCGTTCCGGGGCCCTCCCGGGCTGGTCGGGCGCCCGTTCCGGCGGGGATCATTGCACCATGGACGATTCGCCGCTCCTGCGTGGTCGCCGGGTGATCCTGCGTCCCCTCGCGGTCGACGACTTCGCTGTCTGGCAGGAGGTCCGGCATCGCAACAGCGACTGGTTGAATGCCTGGGAGCCCCGCCGGCCGCCGAGCCAGGCCGATCCCGCCCGGGACCGCAAGGCATTCGCCGCCCGCTGCGCCTCCGGGCGGCGTGAGCGCCAACTCGGCACCGGCTACAGATTCGCGATCATCGTCGACGACCGGTTGGTAGGCGAGATCAACCTTTCGAACGTGATCCGTGGTGCGTTCCAGAACGCCCACGTCGGCTACTGGATCGACGAGGCCCGGGCGGGCAACGGCTATGTGCCCGAGGCTCTCGTGGTCGTCGCCCGGTTCGCATTCGAGGACATCGGCCTGCACCGCCTTCAGGTGTCGATCGTGCCCTTCAACGGCCGATCCCGCCGTGTGGTCGAGAAGTTGGACCTGCGCTGCGAGGGCCTTGCCGAGCGTTACCTCGAGATCGACGGCGTCTGGGAGGACCACCTCCGATTCGCCCTTACGGCCGAGGAGTGGGCGGACCGGGCCGACGTCCTGTGTCGCGAGTGGCTGGACTGACGCCGGACGCGAGGCCTCAGTCCTTGCTGCTGATGCGCTCTTTGAGGGCGCGGATCATCTCCAGGAAGGCCGGCTGGTGCATCGAGTGGATCTGCGGGGCGATCTCGAGCTGGACCGCTTCGTCCGATCCGGTGATCGCCAGGCCTGCCAAGATGGTCGCCTTGGTACTGGCCACCAGGTCCCGGGGGTGTGCGGCCGCCAACTCGGCGTAGGCGACGGCGGCGTCGAGGAGCGTCTCGTCGTCGACGCACTCCCAGGCGAGGCCGCGGCGGACCGCCTCCTCGCCGTCGAGCACCTGCTGGAACAGCACCATGGCCCGGGTGGTGCCAAGGTCGGTGAGGTGCCGGAGCCGCCAGATGTGGCCACCGCCGGGGTGGAGTCCGATCGAGAGGAAGCGGGTGTCGAACTTCGCCGAGCGGCCGGCGACGACGAGGTCGCAGGCGAGCAGCATGTTCATGCCAGCGCCCACCGCCGCACCGTTGACGGCGGCGACCGTGGCGAGGGGGGAGTGGGCCACCCGCAGGAAGCCCCGGTAGATGCTGGGAAGGTCGCCGCTGCTGCGCTCCTCGCTCTCGCCGGCGCCGAGCAGGTCGTCCAGCACGGCCCCGGCACAGAAGGCCCGTCCGGCACCGATGAGCACGACTGCCCCGATGTCCTCGTCGGCCTCGAGGTCGTCGAAGGCCTCGTCGAGTGCCACGTTCATCTCGTCGGAGATGGCGTTGCGCCGGTCGGGGTCGTTGAAGGTGAGGACCGCCACGCGGCCCCGTCGTTCGGTCAGGAGCAGGCTCATGCCATGAGCCTGCCACGGCGGGGGGCCGACCGGCATCCCGGCCGATGGGCGCCCGGTCGAGATTCGCCCGTACTGTCGACGGGTGTTCACCCCCGGTCAGGCCAGGTTCCCCGCCCTCGGGGTTCGGAACTATCGGCTGTTCTGGACCGGGGGCCTGGTCGCCAACGCCGGACGTTGGATTCTGCACATCACCAGTGCCTACGTGATCTTCCGGATCACCGGATCGGCGGCCTGGGTGGGGATCACCGGATTCGCCAACTTCGTGCCGATGCTGCTCCTCAATCCGGTTTCCGGATACCTCTCGGACACCCGGGATCGGCGTCGGCTGCTCCTGGCCACGAACATCTGCGGAGCGTTCGCAACCCTCCTCATGGGGGTGGCGTGGTCGGCCGGAATGCGGTCTCCCTGGGGCTGGGTGCTCCTCTTCTTCATCAGGGGTTGCGTCGCCGGCATCCAACTGCCGACGTGGCAGGCGTTCGTGGCCGAATGCGTGCCCCGGGACCTGCTTCGGAACGCCATCACCCTCAACTCCACCCAGTTCAACGCCGCCAGGACCCTGGGNCCGGCGATCGGCGGTGTGCTGATCGGCACGCTCGGCCCCGGCTGGGCGCTTCTCGTNGCTGCCGCCTTCAACGGGCCGGTGCTGGCCTGCNTGNNGGCGATGGATCCTGCGGCGCTCCATCGTGCTGGTGTCGGAGACCCGGATGACANNGGAGCCAGGGGGGTACNTGCGGTGTACACGGGGTACCGCGAGTCGATCCGATATGTCCTCGACTCACCGGGTATCCGCACAGCGATACTCACCATCGCCCTCATCACGACGATCACGATCCCGTTGGTCCAGCAGGTGGTCGTGTTCGCCGAGGACGTCTTCGAGGTCTCGCCCTTCTGGTTCGGGGTCCTCGCCTCGGCGCAGGGCATCGGGGCGGTCCTGGTGGCACCGTTCGTGGCCGGTGAGNTGAGTCNGGTCCGCCCCTCCCGGTTGCAGNCCTATGCGGTGCTGGGCTATGCCGTCGGAGTCGCCGGACTGGGCNTGGCACCGGTCTTCTGGGTGGGGTTCGTCGCNCTGGCGTTCCTCGGTGCGGTCCANCTCGTGTCGGCCTCGAACCTCAACTCGGTGGTTCAGCTCCAGGTCGATGACGAGGTGCGGGGCCGGGTGATGGCCATCTACCTGATGGGNGTCCTCGGAACCACGCCGTTCGCCAACCTGTTGATGGGATGGCTGATCTCGGTGTTNGGTGCACGACCGGTGGTGGNGTCGGGGGGCGGCCTGCTGCTACTCGTGGGCTTGTTCCTGGTGGGCACCGGCCGGCTCCGCCACCTGGACGCCGGCTGAGTCAGCGGTCGGCCTAGAGGTCNTCGTCNGCCAGGTGTGCCANGCCGTCGTCNCAGTCNTCGAGCAGCGGGCACCAACGGCAGGCGGNGCTNGGCAGCNTGCCGGGCGGTCGTCCACCGTGGAGCAGTTCCATGAGGATCCGGACGCCGTCGACGAGGCGTGCCACGGTCGCCCGGAGGAGGTCCTCCGTGACGGCCTCGGGGACGAGGTGTGCCTGGTCGAGGTAGTAGGAGGCGAGGAGCCGGGGCGGCACGCCCATGCGGAGCGTCTCGATGAGGGCGTAGAAGCGGAGGTCGTCGAGGTGGACGGGGGCGAAGCCGCCCGTCTTGAAGTCGATGATGACCTTGCCGGCCCGGAGGCCGTCGGCGGCGCCGAGGGTGAGGTCGGACTTTCCGGCCAGGACCAGCCGGCCGTGGCACAGCTCGGCCCGGAGGCGGGATTCGGTCACTGGTCGCCAGCCGGGCTTGAGCGGAGGGAAGCACTCGACGAACTTGGTGAATGCGTCGAGTGAGTCGGAGCGCAGTTCGGCCCGCTCGACCTCGGTGCAGCCACGAAGCCACCGGCCGAAGTCGCCCGAGTCCTCCTCGCAGCGGGCAAGTGCCTCGTCGACGAGCACCGGGGGTTCGATCTCGCGGCGCCAGTTGATCGCCAACTCGACGGCCTTGTGGGTGATGGTGCCACGGGCGATCGGAACGCTCCATGCGAAGNCCTCAGCCTCCTCGGCGACGAATCGGGCCTCGCAGCCGTGGACCCGACCGAGGCGGTGCTTGCTGANGAAGAGGTCGTCGCTGGCGGGGAGGGCGTCGAGNTACGGCTCGACGGCCGTTTCGACGGCCGCTCGCAGGTGGTGGCGCAGGTCGNCAGAGAACTCGGGGCGCTCGGTGGCTGGTGCACCNAATTCGTCGATGACCGCCTGCTGAGCGGGATTCAGGNGCGCGGTCGGTCTGGCGTCGTCGTCCACCCGGCCATTGTCACACCCCTTGGGCAGAATCGCGGTCGATGGAAGGGAATTGCCGATGGGATTGAAGATGACCACGCCACCGACGCTNACGATGCGCTTCGCCGAGGCGGCGCGCTCACTGGGGCGGGCCGCNAGGCTCCGGGANCTCGAGGTGCCCACGTTCAGGAGCCCGCCGGGTTTGGCCGGCATCCAGCGCAGCATCCGACGGCGGGGCCGTGCCGCCACCATCTCCGTNGTCCTGCGTGGTCGACCGTGGCAGGCGGTGCTGGCCGACATGATCGAGGGCATCATCGTGGCGAACCNNCTCTCCAGCAGTCGGGCCGACACCGTCCGGCGCGCCCTCTGGCTGGTCGTCGACGATCCCGCCGTCGCGGCATGACGCTGTCCNCCGNTGGCTACGGTTGAGGGCACGCCCGGGTGGCGGAACTGGTAGACGCAGTGGGCTTAAAACCCGCGGCCGCTCCGGCGGCGTGTGAGTTCGATTCTCACCCCGGGCACGGTTCNTCAGCCTTGTCNACTCCGCTCGAGGTCNGGCCGCCTGCTACAACGGTCGCCGTGGANGGTCCGTACGAGTACCCCTATCCCTCCCCCGAACTGGCTGCTGCGCATCCGTTCGTGGANTACGCCTTNGAGCGGCACTCCGACGAGGAGATGGCGGAGCGGGCACGGGCCTTTCGGAAGGAGTCCGAGCGACGCCGGAGCATCCGTCTGTTCAGTCCCGACCCGGTGCCCCGCGANCTCGTCGAAGAGGCGGTTCTGGCGGCCTCCACGGCCCCNTCGGGTGCCCACAAGCAGCCCTGGACCTTCGTCGGGACCCGGGACCCGGCGGTCAAGGCCGCCATCCGGGCAGCNGCTGAGGANGAGGAGCGGATCAACTACCTCGAGAACCGGATGAACGACGAGTGGCTCGAGGCCCTGGCACCGCTCGGCACCGACCACCACAAGGAGTTCCTCGAGGTCGCTCCGTGGATCGTCGTGTTGTTCGAACAGCGCTTCGAGCAGCGTCCCGATGGGACGACGCGCAAGAACTACTACGTCAAGGAGAGCACCGGGATCGCCGCCGGCATATTCATCGCCGCCATCCATCGGATGGGACTCGCCACCCTCACCCACACCCCGACGCCGATGGCGTTCCTCCGGAGGCTCTTGGGCCGACCCGACAACGAGCGGCCCTTCGTGATGTTTCCGATCGGATTCCCGTTGCACGGCGCACGGGTCCCCGACCTCCGCCGAAAGTCACTCGACGAGGTCTTCGTCGAGGTCGACCCTCCGGGGTGAGCGCACTCGCGACGGTGGGCGTGGGAGTGCCATGATCGTTGTCGTGAACAGTCCATCCGAGGCTGCAGTGCGCGTGCGCACGGTGGTCGCGCAGGCCCTGGGGGGTGAGCTCACCTCCGAGGACGCGCTCCGACAGGTCGAACCGGAAGACGTCGAAGGCCTGCTCCATGCCTCTCTAGCCGCCGGTGCAGAGGACGTTGAGTTGACCAGGGGGATGGGGGCCTCGCCGGGAGCGGCCGTCGGGCGGGTGTGCCTCACGGCGGAGGTTGCGCTCGATACCTCCGATCGGGGAGAGCCGGTCATCCTCGTCCGACTCGAGACCTCGCCCGACGACGTGGCCGGTATGTCAGTGGCCAAGGGTGTCCTCACGGCACGGGGCGGTCTCGTCAGCCACGCTGCTCTGGTGGCCCGTGGTTGGGGGCTGCCATGTGTGGTGGGTGCCGACGAGATCCGGATCGGCGACGACCACTTCTCGGTCGGCGAGATGGTGGTCGCCGAGGGGGACACGATTTCCATTGATGGCTCGACGGGTTCCGTGACGCTCGGTGGCGCACGGATCATCGAGGTAGAGGTGCCGTCCGAGTTGTGGCAACTGCTCGAGTGGGCCGACGAGGTTGCCGCCGCCACCCTGGGTGTACGTGCGAATGCCGACACCGCCGGGGACGCACGAATCGCACGCAAGGCCGGAGCCGTGGGGATCGGGCTGTGTCGCACCGAGCACATGTTCCTGGCACCGGATCGCCTGCCGGTCGTACGGGCGATGATCCTGGCCGAGACCGAGGCGGCCGAGGCCGAGGCCCTCGAGCAGTTGGCGGAGGCTCAGCGGGAGGACTTCGTCGGGATCCTCGAGGCCATGGACGGGCTGCCGGTCACGGTGCGCCTCCTCGACCCCCCGCTGCACGAGTTCCTGCCCGACGTGGAGGACCTGGTCGTCGCCGAGGCGCTGGGCGAGCTCGACGACGAAGGTCACCGCCTGCTCAAAGCGGCCCGTCACTGGGCTGAGGCCAATCCGATGATTGGTACCAGGGGGGTGCGGCTCGCCCACGTCCGTCCGAATCTGTACCGGGTGCAGGCCCGAGCCCTGTTCGAAGCGGTGATCGACCGTCGGAAGGCCGGTGGCAACCCCCAGGTCGAGATCATGATCCCGCTGACGGTGTCGGGCCCCGAATTCGCGGAGGCCCGGCGGTGGGTGGAGGAAGTGGCCGTCGAGGTGGCCCTCGGCGAGAAGCCGGTCGTCGGCACGATGATCGAGACGCCGAGGGCAGCCCTCGTCGCCGGATCCCTTGCGGCCCACGCCGACTTCTTCTCGATCGGGAGTAACGACCTGACCCAACTCACCTTCGGATTCTCGCGTGACGATGTGGCCGGCCGGTTCCTCGGTCACTATCTGGAGCTCGGCCTGCTCGACCACGACCCCTTCGACCGCCTCGACGACGCCGCTGTCGGGGAGTTGATCGACCTTGCGGTGAAGCGCGGGCGAGTTGCAGCTCCCGGCCTCAAGGTGGGGGCCTGCGGCGAGCACGCTGGCCATCCAGCGTCCGTCCGGCGCCTTCTCGCCGCAGGCGTCGACTACCTGTCTTGTTCGCCGGCCCGCCTGCCGGTGGCCCGTCTGGCGGCCGCCCGAGCGGTCCTCGGCGCCTGAGACCGTTTATGTTCCTGCCGGGAGGGACGGGAAGAGTCCTCGCCAGAAAGTGAGGAGAAGATGGCCCAGATGCACGGTGAAACTGCGGAGGGGTTCGGTGCGATCGCCGATGCGTTTGCGCTGAACTTCGACGAGGAGGACGAGGTTGGCGCCTCGTGCTGTGTGTACGTGGGCGGCGAGTCGGTCGCCGACCTCTGGGGCGGCGTGGCTGATCCGGTGACCGGCCGCCCATACGAGCGCGACACCCTGCAACTGCACTTCTCGACCACCAAGGGCGTTGCGGCCATCTGTGCGGCGATGCTGTACGAACGCGGGCAACTCGACTACGAGGCCCCGGTTGCCGACTACTGGCCGGAGTTCGCCGGCGGCGGCAAGGAAACAGTCACGGTCGCCCAGTGCATGAGCCACACGGCGGGACTTGCCGCCGTCGACACACCGCTCACCATGGATGGGATCTGTGCCGTCGAGCCCGTGCTACGGGCGCTCGAGGCCCAGGTGCCGCTCTGGGAGCCCGGAACGGCGAACGGCTACCACGCCATCACCTACGGCTGGATCGTCGGGGAGATCGTCCGTCGCATCGACGGTCGCACCCTGGGCCGGTTCCTCGCCGAGGAGGTCGCCGAGCCGCTCGGCGCCGAGTCCTATATCGGACTCCCCGAGTCGGAGGAGCACCGGGTGGCTCCGATCCTGAACAGCCCTCCTCCGAGCGATCCCGAGACTTTCGAACTGATGATGGCGGTGATGGGCCCCGGCACGATGGGGTTCCGGGCGCTGACCATGGACGGCGCCATCTCGCTGGTCGACGAGTCGAATCCGTTCAACACGCGAGAGGTGCATGCCACCGAGATGCCGGCGGCGAACGGCATCAGCGAGGCCCGCGGCCTGGCCCGGATCTACGCGGCCACGGTCGGGGAGGTGGACGGGATTCGCCTGTTGACCGATGACACGGTGCGACATGTGCGCACGGAGCGCTCCCGGGGCCTGGACCTCTCGCTGGTCGTTGAGAGCGCCTGGGGGCTCGGCTTCATGCTCGACCTCGAGTTCAACCCGCTACTTTCACCGAAGTCCTTCGGCCACGCGGGTGCCGGGGGTTCGCTGGCCTATGGAGACCTTGACCACGGGGTCGGCTTTGCCTACGTCATGAACCAGATGGGAAGCGGTCTGGCGGGTGATCCCCGGGCGAACCGACTCAGCGAGGCCCTGCGTTCCTGTCTGTAGGCAGGGCCAGCGTGGCGTTCCCGCTGTTGGGGACCCTGTCGGGGACCGTGTCGGTGAGCTGATTCCGTAATTGTTTTCCTGCCACTTGGCGTCTGCGGATCGCCGCGCTACTCTTTTGATGTCGGGCCATGAAATCTTTTCGCGCGCCGTCGACGGTCATCCGGGGATGAAATCGTCATCGCCGAACCAACTGAGGGGTATTTCGATGTTGAAGCGTTTGATCTTGATCCTTACGTCGCTGGCGCTCGTCGCGTCTGCCTGTGGTT
>PACE01000036.1 GCA_002699725.1 Acidimicrobiaceae bacterium | reverse complement strand
AGGTTTGCCTGGTACTGGGGCGAGTGGAAGTTGGTTTCCAGGAAGCTGTCGGGGTTGGCGGCAATGGCCGCATCCCGGCTGAAGCTGATTTCGTTGTGCGAGATCGTCGGCCGACCGTCTCGAATCTCAATCGGGTCCACCGTCTGGCTCACCGATTCGACGTTCACCTCACCACCGCCGAAGGCGCCGTCGCCGACGCTGTGGACCTTGACGCCCTTGCGGTCGTCGACACCGAGTTGCTGGGCCGGAAGTCGGTGCTGGCGACGGTGCGGAGCCGGTTGGCCGATATGGATCCCGACGACCGAAAGGTGGTGGGCCGTCGGGTCAACGAGGTCCGGACCGAGGTCGAGCGACTCATCTCCGAGCGGAGGGCCGAACTGGCGGTGGGGGCCCGGGCTGAGGTCCTCGAAGCCGAGCGCCTGGACCTGACCGAGTTCGACCGGGGTCGTCGCCTCGGACACCGCCATGTCGTCACCCAGACCTGGGAGCGCCTCGAGGACCTGTTCGTCGGCATGGGCTACACGGTGGCCGAGGGGCCCGAGATCGAGGACGAGTGGCACAACTTCGGTGCCCTCAACTTCCCGCTTGGCCACCCGGCGCGCGACATGTACGACACGCTCTACGTCGAGTACGGCGAGCCACAGAGCACCATGCTGCGCACCCACACATCGCCGGTCCAGATCCGTGTGATGGAGGAACAGGAACCGCCGATCTATTCGATCATGCCGGGCCGCGTGTTCCGCAGCGACACCGCCGACGCCACGCACATGCCGGTGTTCCACCAGATCGAGGGCCTGGTCGTGGACCGGGACATCACCTTCGGAGACCTGGCCGGCACGCTCGATGCCTTCACCACCGCATACTTCGGTTCTGAGTTCACCTCCCGCCTGCGACCCTCGTACTTCCCGTTCACCGAGCCGTCCGCCGAGTTCGACATCCGTCGCCCCGATGGCAGTTGGCTGGAACTCGCGGGCTGCGGCATGGTGCACCCCGAGGTGCTGCGCTCCTGTGGGCTCGACCCCGAGGAGTGGTCGGGCTTCGCCTTCGGCTTCGGTCTCGACCGCCTGGCGCTGATGCGACACGGGATCGATGACCTGCGCGAACTGTTCCGCAACGACCACCGCTTCCTGGGGCAGTTCTGATGGGTGCCGCGGCATGAAGGTCCTGCTGTCGTGGCTGCGCGACTTCGCACCCGTCGAGGGCGACCCCGACCGGATCGGTGACCAGTTGAGCGACCTCGGCCTGACGGTCGAGCAGATGTCGATCCTGGGCGAGGGCCTCGACGGCATCGTCGTGGCCCGGGTGCTGGACCTCCGACCCCATCCCGACGCCGACCGGATCCAACTGGTCGACGTCGACGCCGGCGACGGCGAGGCGCTACAGATCTGTTGCGGTGCCTTCAACATGTCTGTGGGCGACCTGGTGCCCCTGGCCACCCTGGGCACGGTCATGCCCGGTGGCATGGAGATCGCCCGCCGCAAGATGCGGGGAGAATGGTCCAACGGCATGCTCTGTGCGTCGACCGAGGTCGGCCTGGGTGACGATGACGACGGCATCATGCTCCTCGACACCGAAGCGGCTCCCGGTGCGGCACTGACCGAGGCGCTCGACCTGCGGTCCGATGTGCTCTATGACCTCGAGGTCAACCCCAACCGGCCTGACGCCATGTCCGTCGCCGGGGTGGCCCGCGACCTTGCTGCCCGCCAGGGCGTGCCGTTCGCCCTGCCCGAGCCGGACGTCGCCGAATCGGGTGATGGTGCCGCCGGCCGTGTCTCGGTCGAGATCCTCGACCCTGAACTGTGTGGGCGCTTCGGCCTGCGGGTCCTCGACGGCGTATCGGTCGGCACCTCGCCGCGGTGGCTGGTCAACCGTCTGAATGCCCTCGGTCAGCGGTCCATCAACAGCGTGGTCGATGCCTCGAACTACGTGATGCTCGAATTGGGCCAGCCCAACCACACCTACGACCTGGCCCGGGTCGCCGGTGGTGCCTTCCGGATCCGGCGTGCCGGCGAGGGAGAGGCCATCCAGACGCTTGACGGGGTCGAGCGCACCCTCACGGCCGCCGACGGCGTGATCGCCGACGGTGACGATGTGGCCGTCGGCATCGCCGGGATCATGGGCGGGGCCAACACCGAGATCGGTGCCGGAACCACGACCGTGGCCCTCGAGATGGCCTGGTGGGACCCGAAGACGATTGCGGCGAGTGCACGGCGTCTGGGCCTTCGCAGCGAGGCCTCCGCCCGCTTCGAACGGGGATGCGATTCGGAGGTCGTCGAACTGGCCATGCGGCGCTTCGCCGAGTTGCTGGCGCCCTCTGGTGCCACGCTGGCCCCCGACCTGGTCGACGCGCGGGGAGACCTGCCCGTCCGCGAGGTCGTCCGGGTCCGGACCGACCGGGTCAATGCCATCCTCGGTACCGACCTGGGGCGGGACCGCATCGCCGACGTGCTGCAGTCCATCGAGTTCGGCGCCGAACCGGTCGGCGACGACCTCGATGTCGACATCCCGAGCTTCCGGGCCGACAGCAGCACCGAGATCGACGTGATCGAGGAGGTGGCCCGGGTCCACGGCTATGGACGGATCGAGCGCACGGTGCCCCGGTCGACCATCACCGGCCACCTCACGCCGCACCAGCTCGACCGGCGAACGGTCCGTTCCACCATGGCCGGGCTGGGACTCGACGAGGTCATGCCGGTTCCGTTCCTCGCCCCCGGAGACCTCGAGGCGGCCGGTTTGCCGGCGGACGGCATCACGGTCACGAACCCCCTCGTCTCCGAGGAGTCGGTGATGCGGGCATCGCTACGGCCAGGGATCCTCAAGACGCTGGCGTACAACGCCTCGCACCGCCTCGCAGGCCTCGGCCTGTTCGAGGTCGGCCACGTGTACCGACAGCCCGCCCAGGCGCAGCGCCTTCCCGACGAGCGTGAATACCTGGCCGTGGCGCTGGCGGGCCGCGAGGCCGGCGAGGCCGTGGCGGTGTGGTCGGCCCTGGCCGATGCCCTGGCGGCGCGCGACTACGCCCTCGTCGCCGAGTCCGTCCCCGGCCTGCACCCCTCCCGCACCGCACGTATCGAGGTGTCCGGTACTCCTGTCGGCCACGTCGGTGAGGTCGATCCCGGCGTGCTCGAGTCCTATGAGGTCCCCGAGCGGGTGGCCTGGCTGGATGTCGACCTCGACACGCTGTTGGCCCTGCCGCACGGCGACAAGCCCTACAGGGGCTTCAGTCGCTATCCGTCGTCTGACATCGACCTGGCCTTCGAGGTCGACGAGGGCACCCCGGCAGATGCCGTGGGCCGCTGCCTGAGGGATGCGGCCGGCGACCTGCTCGTCGACCTGTCGTTGTTCGACGTGTACCGGGGCGATGCCGTGCGGGAGGGGCGGCGCAGCCTCGCCTTCGCCCTGCGCCTCCAGGCCACCGACCGGACGCTCACTGATGCCGAGGTGGCCGAGTTGCGCCAGCGTTGCATCGATGCGGTGCAGGGCTCGCTGCCTGCCACCCTGCGGGGCTGACGCCCGACCGCCTGCCCCCGGTGGGTAACGAGTACGTTCGCCCGCATGCGCAGTTGGCAGGTCCACGAACTGGGTGACCCCATCGACCGTCTCGTCCTCGACGAGGTCGAGGCGCCGGAGGCCGGTCCCGGGCGGGTCGTCCTCGACCTCGAGGCGGTCGGGCTGGCCTTCCCCAACGTCCTGCAGTGTCGTGGCGAGTACCAGGTCAAGCCTCCACTGCCCTTCAGTCCGGCTGCTGAAGTCGTCGGACGCGTTTCCGCCGTTGGCGACGGCGTCGAAGGCCTCGAGGTCGGCCAGCGGGTTGTGAGCCTCGGCGGTGCATTGGCTGACAAGGCAGCGGTGGGTGCCGCCTCGGCGTTCGCCGTGCCCGACGGGGTGGCCCCGGAGAAGGCGGTGGCCCTGCCGACCAACTACTGCACCACCTGGTACGCCCTGCACGATCGTGCGCAGTTGCAGCCGGGCGAGACGCTGCTGGTCACCGGCGCCTCGGGCGGGACGGGATCGGCGGCGATCCAGCTGGGCCTGGCAGCCGGGGCGCGGGTGATCGCCGTGGCCGGTGGCCCGGAGAAGGTGGCGGCGTGTGAGGCGCTGGGAGCCGACGAGGTGATCGACCACCGTGAGGTCGACGACCTGGTCGAGCGGGTCCGCGAGTTGACCGGCGGCAGCGGGGTCGACGTGGCCTACGACCCCGTGGGAGGCGACGTGTTCCAGCAGGTTCGGCGCTGCATGGCATGGAATGGCCGGCTGCTGGTGATCGGCTTCGTGGCCGGGATCCCGGAGATCGCCACGAACCACGTGCTCCTGAAGAACTATTCAGTCGTCGGTGTGCACTGGGGGGCTTCGCTGGCCCGTGATCCGGCCTCCCTGGGCCGCCAGATGGGGGAGTTGTTCACTTTGGCGGAGACGGGCGCCGTCGACCCGCTCCTACACCCCGTATATGGATTCGATCAGGGGGCGAGGGCCATCCAGGACATCGCCGACCGAAAAGTGGTCGGAAAGGTCGTGGTTTCGGTCTGAGCCCTTCTCCCATCGATGTGCATGAGATGTTGCATGATCATGCGAGAGTCCGTATGCTCTCGGGATGGCTGCAGTCGGGATCATCGGCGCCTCGGGGTTCACCGGGGCGGAACTGCTGCGGCTCTGTGCCGCCCATCCGGACCTCGACGTGGTGGTCGCCACTGGCGATTCCCAGGCGGGGACTGCCGTGGCCGACCTCTACCCGAGCCTCGCCGCCCACTACGGCGACCTGACGTTCGCCGAAGTCGACGACACCACTGCCGACGGCTGCGACGTCGTGTTCCTCGGCCTGCCCCACGGCGCCTCGCAGGCACTCGTCCCCGACCTGGCCTCACGGGTCGGCCACGTGATCGACCTGGCGGCCGACTTCCGGCTGCGGGACGCGGCGCTGTACCCCGAATGGTACGACGAGCCGCACACGGCACCCGGGCTGCTCGTCGACTTCGCCTACGGGCTGCCCGAGCTCTACCGGCCGTCGATCGTCGGGGCGCCGCTCATCGCCGTCCCGGGCTGCTATCCGACGGCGACCTCGCTGGCACTGGCCCCGTTCGTGTGGGGAGGCCACGTCGAGCCCTCTGGCCTCGTGGTCGATGCTGCCAGCGGCGTGTCGGGCGCCGGCCGGCCCCCGAAACCCCACACCACCTTCTGCGCCGTCGATGAGGACTACTCCGCCTACGGGCTGGTCGGCCACCGGCACACGCCGGAGATGGAACAGGCGGTCGGCACGCGGGCCGACGGCTCGGTCGTCGACCACGTCTCGATCCTGTTCACTCCNCACCTTGCGCCCATGAACCGGGGCATCCTGGCCACCTGCTACGCACGGCCCACCGGAGCGCTCGACACCTCGTCNGCCCTCNGCCTGCTGGCCGACTTCTACGCCGAGGAGCCCTTCATCGTGGTCGACGAGCGGTCGCCCTCGACCAAGGCCACCCTCGGCTCCAACACGGCGCACCTGACCGCACGGGTGGACCCTCGGACCGGACTGCTGGTGGTGCTGTGCGCCATCGACAACCTCGTCAAGGGCGCCTCCGGCCAGGCCGTGCAGTGTGCCAACCTGGCACTGGGCCTCGACGAGGCGGCCGGCCTCTCCTCGATCGGGCTCTACCCGTGAGCGTCACCGACACTCCGGGCTTCGTGGCCAGCGGCGTCACCTGCGGCATCAAGCCGTCGGGCGCCCCCGACCTGGCGATGGTCGCCACGGCGGACGGCGCAGCGGTNACCGCAGCCGGGGTGTTCACCTCCAACAGGATGACCGCCGCTCCCGTGCTGGTCTGCCGGGAGCACCTGNCGACGACCGGTGGNCGGGCCGCAGCCGTCGTCCTCAACAGCGGNAANGCCAACGCCGCCACNGGTGCGCAGGGCATGGCCGACGCCCGCCGGATGGCCGCCGCNACGGCGGCCGATCTGGGCTGCGCCGCCGAAGAGGTCCTCGTCTGCTCGACCGGCTGGATCGGCTACCCGCTCCCGATGGACGNCATCCTGGGCGGCATNCCCGAGGCAACGGCNGCGCTTTCCGACGACGGNGGAGCGNCCGCCGCCGAGGCGATCATGACGACCGACACCGTGCCCCGGACCACGACCGTCTTCGGCGCCGGTTTCACCGTCGGCGGCATCGCCAAGGGAGCGGCGATGCTCGAGCCCAACATGGCCACGATGCTGGCCGTNCTCACCACCGACGCCGAGGTCGACGCCACCACCGCCACGGAGCTCCTGCGGGCGGCCGTCGGCACCAGCTTCAACTGCCTGACCGTCGACGGNGCCGAGTCCACCAACGACACGGTGCTGNTGNTCGCCAGTGGCTCTGCCGGCCCGGCCGACCCGGGAGCCCTGGGCGCGGCGCTCGCCGAGGCCTGCCTGTCGCTGGCCGTCCAGATGGCCGACGACGCAGAGGGTTCCACCAAGACGGTGTTCCTGTCCGTCACCGGCGCCGCCGACGATGCCGAGGCCGCCAAGGGCGCCCGGGATACCGCCAACTGTCAGCTGGTCAAGTGCTCCTGGTANGGCGAGGACCCCTACTGGGGCCGGATCGCCGCCGAGATGGGCGCCGCNGGCATCGCCTTCGACCCCGACACGATCACGATCTCGTACGGCGGCCAGNTGGTCTACGCCGNCGGTGAGGCCCGACCCGTCGACGAGGCCGCCCTGAAGGCGCACATGGCCGGNCGGACCCTCGACCTCGACGTCGACCTCGGCCAGGGCANCGGCACGGCACGGGTGGTCACCACCGACCTCAGCCACGCCTACATCGACGAGAACATGCGGACCTCCTGAGGAGACATGCGATGAACCCCGGCACCGAGCAGTTCTCCCCNGAGCGGAGGGCTGCAGTACTCGTCGAGACCCTGCCGTACATCCAGCGGTTCAAGGGCTCGGTCATCGTCGTCAAGNTCGGCGGCAACGCCATGGTCGACGGGGACCTGGCCGCCCGGTTCGCCGAGGACATCGTGCTCATGCACTCGGTCGGCATCCGGCCGGTCGTCGTGCACGGCGGCGGTCCGCAGATCGGCGAGATGCTGGANCGGTTGGGCCTGNAGTCCGAGTTCCGGGACGGCCTGCGGGTCACAGACGCCGCCACCCTCGACGTGGCCCGGATGGTCCTCGTCGGCAAGGTCGGTCGGGACGTGGTGTCGGGCNTCAACGTCNACGGCCCGCTCGCCGTCGGCATTTCGGGCGAGGACGGCGGCCTCATCCGTGCGANCGCCCGGGACCCCGANCTGGGCTTCGTCGGCGACGTCGAGGCGGTCAATCCGGCCATCATCGAGCGGCTCCTCGTCGAGGACCTCATCCCCGTCGTNTCGACGATCGGCNCCGACGTGACGGGACAGGCCTACAACATCAACTCCGACACGGTGGCGGCCGCCCTGGCCGGGGCGCTCGGCGCCGAGCGGATCCTCTACCTGACCGACGTCGAAGGCCTACGGGCCGACGCCGACGACCCCGGGACCCTGATCTCGAGGCTCGACGTCGAACGGCTCGGTGCGCTCATGTCGGACGGCACCATCAGCGGAGGCATGATCCCGAAGGCGCAGGCCTGCCTCGACGCCGTCCATGCCGGGGTCGGTTCGGCACACATGGTCGANGGACGGATCCCCCATGTGCTCCTCCTCGAACTGTTCACGGACGCCGGCATCGGGACCATGGTGTTCCCGGTGGGCGGTGGACCCGACGCCGACCGGCAGGCGGACCCGTCATGAGCGACGANCGGCTCCTCATGGGCAACTACGGCNACCCTCCCGTCACGTTCGTCCGGGGGAGCGGCACAGAGCTCTTCGACGACTCGGGGAAGCGCTACCTCGACTTCCTCTGCGGCCTGGCNGTCACGAGCCTCGGCCACAGCCACCCCCGGGTGGCGGCGGCCCTTGCCACACAGGCCGAGACNCTGCTCCACGTCTCCAACCTGTTCGACACCGAGCCGCACCTCGAGGTGGCCGCACGCCTGGATGCCCTCATCCGGTCGGGGACCGGTGAGGCCACACCGGGAAGGGTCCTCTTCCAGAACTCCGGCGCCGAGGCCAATGAGGCCGCCATGAAGTTGGCCCGGAAGCACCATGGTCGGGGACGCCACGTCGTGGTGTCGGCCTTCCGGTCATTCCACGGGCGGACCCTCGCCACGCTGGCGGCCACCGGCCAGCCCGAGAAGCANGAGCCCTTCCAACCACTGCCCGAGGGGTTCCGCCACGCCGCATGGAACGACCTCGANGCCTTCGAGGCCGCCCTCGACCCCACGGTCGGGGCGATCCTGCTCGAGTCGCTCCAGGGCGAGGGAGGGGTCAANCCGGCCGACGTCGACTTCCTCGTCGGCATCAGGCGACTCTGCGACGAGCGGGGCATCCTGCTGATCCTCGACGAGGTCCAGACCGGGCTCGGGCGTACCGGCCGGTGGTTCGGCTTNCACCACGCCGGCATCCGGGCNGACATCGTCACNGTNGCCAAGGCGCTCGGCAANGGAGTTCCGATCGGCGCCGTCTGGGCAAGTGCCGAGGTGGCGGCGGCGTTNTCGCCCGGCGACCATGGATCCACATTCGGAGGNCAGCCCCTCGCNGCATCGGCNGCCAGGGAGGTACTCCGGGTGATGGAGGAGATCGACGCACCGGCCTGCGCAGCGGTGAGGGGAGCGGCCCTCACCAGCCTCCTNGCGGCCCTGCCCGGCGTCACCGCCGTTCGGGGCCTCGGNCTGCTCCTGGCGGCCGAACTGGACCCCGACGTCCTCGANGGTCGTACCGGCGCCGACGTGGCCCGGGCGTGCCTCGACGCCGGCCTGGTGGTCAACGGCATCACGCCGACCGCCCTGCGGCTGGCACCGCCACTGACCGTGACCGACGACGAACTGGTCGAGGGTGTGGCGATCCTCGGTGCTGTGCTGTCCGAAGACAGGGAGGCGATCGCATGAGGCACGTGCTGGAAGTCGATGACCTGACCCCCGGAGAGCTCGGACGGGTGCTCGACCTTGCCGCCGACCCGGCACCGCCACAGGTGCTCGCCGGCCAAGGCATGGCGCTGCTGTTTGAGAAGCCGTCGGCCCGTACCCGCAACTCGATGGAGATGGCGGTCGTCCAACTCGGAGGCCATCCGATGTACATCCAGGGCGCCGAGGTCGGTTTCGACGCCCGGGAGTCGGTCGAGGACGTCACCAGGACCCTTGCCTGCTACCACGGTGCCGTCGGAGCCCGGGTCTTCGCCCACGCCACGGTGGAGCGGATGGCAGCCCTCGACCTGGTGCCCATCGTCAACATGCTCTCAGACGCCGCCCATCCCCTGCAGGCCCTGGCCGACGTTCTGACCATGCAGCAGATCCTCGGCGACCTGGCCGGCCGGAGCGTCACCTATGTGGGCGACGCCAACAACGTCTTCCGGTCGCTTGCCCTGGCAGGCGGCATGCTCGGCATGGAGGTCCGGTTCACCGGGCCGTCCGGCTACGGCCTCGGAGAACTCGATGCCGACCGGCTGGCCTCCGCCGGCGTGGTCGTGGCCGAGTTCGACCGTCCGGAGGAGGCCGTCGAGGGCGCCGACATCGTCTACACCGACGTCTGGACCTCGATGGGCCAGGAGGACGAGAGCGCCCAGCGGCTCGTCGACTTCGAGGGCTACCGGGTGGACGAGCGGCTCCTCGACGCCGCCGGCACCCAGGTGCACTTCCTGCACTGCCTGCCCGCCCACCGGGGCGAGGAGGTCACCAGCAGCGTCGTCGACGGACCCGCCAGCCGGGTGTGGCAGCAGGCGGAGAACCGGATGCACGCTGCCCGGGGCCTGCTGGCCTGGCTGCTCGGCGAGGCCGTGTCCGACGCCGGAGAGGGGAGCAACGCATGAGCAAGGCACAGCGCCAGCACCGGGTGGTCCGGATCCTGGCCGAACATCCGGTCTCCAGCCAGATGGAACTGGTCGATCTGCTGTCGGCGGCNGGCATCGAGGCGACACAGGCGACGGCCTCGCGCGACCTCGGGGACCTCGGNGCNGTCAAGGTACGGGTGCCGGGCGGCGGGAGCGTGTACGCCATCCCNGAGCATCCGGCCGACCAGTTCGCTCCCGAGAACCACCTCCGACGGGTCATGGGTGAGTGGGTGGCCGAGGTGCACCACTCGGGCAATATCGTGGTCCTGCGGACGCCTCCGGGGTCGGCGCACGTGGTCGCCTCTGCGATCGACCGGTCCGGGCATGACGAGATCCTCGGCACCGTTGCCGGCGACGACACGATCCTGGTCGTGGCGGCAGAGGGCACGAGCGGTAGGGGGCTCGCCGCTACCCTGCGGTCGCTCGCCGGCCTGTGAGCGGACCAGTACGACGGCAGACAGGAAACGGAAGCAGGACGTGAGCAACCAACACGACGTCGACAAGGTCGTCCTCGCCTACTCCGGTGGGCTCGACACCTCGATCATCCTGCGGTGGCTGGAGGAAACCTACGGCTGCGAGGTCGTGACCTTCACGGCCGACCTCGGNCAGGGCGGGGAGCTCGAGCCGGCGCGGGCCAAGGCCGAGGCCATGGGCGTGTCCGATATCTACGTCGAGGACCTCCGGGAGGAGTTCGTCCGGGACTATGTGTTCCCCATGTTCCGGGCCAACGCCGTCTACGAGGGCGAGTACCTGCTCGGCACCTCGATCGCCCGGCCGCTCATCGCCAAGCGGCTCGTCGAGATCGCCGCCGAGACCGGNGCCGACGCCATCAGCCACGGCGCAACCGGGAAGGGCAACGACCAGGTCCGGTTCGAACTTGGCGCCTATGCCCTGAACCCCGACATCCGGATCATCGCCCCGTGGAGGGAGTGGGACCTTGGGTCGCGCCAGAGCCTGCTCGACTACGCCGAAAGGCACGACATCCCGGTCGAGATGAAGCGGGGTGCCAAGTCGCCCTATTCGATGGACGCCAACCTGCTCCACATCTCCTACGAGGGAGGACCGCTCGAGGACCCGTGGAGCGAACCCGCCTCGGAGATGTGGCGGTGGACGGTCAGCCCTGAGATGGCACCGAACGAGGCCACCTACCTCGAGTTGGCCTACGAGCGGGGTGATGTCGTGGCGATCGACGGTACGTCGATGTCACCGGCACGGGTGCTGGCCCACCTCAACGAGGTGGGTGGTGCCAATGGTGTCGGACGGATCGACATCGTCGAGAACCGGTATGTCGGGATGAAGTCGCGGGGCGCCTACGAGACGCCGGGTGGCACGATCATGCTCAAGGCGCACCGGGCCATCGAGTCGCTCACCCTCGACCGGGGCGTCGCCCACCTCAAGGACGAACTCATGCCCCGGTACGCCGAGATCATCTACAACGGATACTGGCTCAGCCCGGAGCGCGAGATGCTCCAGGTGGCCATCGACCACAGCCAGGCGTTCGTGAACGGCCGGGTCCGGTTGCGGCTCTACAAGGGCAACGTCGAGGTCGTGGGCCGGCAGTCCGACGACACCCTGTTCGACGAGGCGATNGCCACGTTCGAGGAGGACGAGGGCGCCTATGACCAGGCCGACGCCGAGGGATTCATCCGGCTGAACGCCCTGCGGCTCAGGACGGCGGCCCGGCGGGCCGCCCGGGGATAGGAGACTCAACCATGGCCACGCTCTGGCACGGTCGCTTCGCCGAGGGTCCCGCCGAGGCCCTCCAGGCCCTCAACGACAGCNTTCCCTTCGACCGGCGGATGTTCCGGGAGGACATCGCCGGCTCGCGGGCGCATGTCCGGATGCTGGCCCGCGTCGGCCTGCTCGACCCGGACGACGCGACCGCAGTGCTGGCCGCCCTCGACGCCGTCGAGTTGGAGATGGGTGACGACACGTTCGCCTTCGTCCCTTCCGACGAGGACATCCACACGGCGGTCGAGCGGCGGGTCACCGAGTTGGCCGGCGACGCCGGCGCCAGGCTCCACACGGGGCGGAGTCGCAACGACCAGGTCGCCACCGACCTTCGGCTCTGGGTCCGGCGGGAGTTGACCGAACTGGCGGGTCTCGTCGGCCGCCTGCAGGCGACGCTGGCGGCCCGCGCCGACGATGTCGGCGAGGCGTACCTACCGGGCTACACGCACCTCCAGCAGGCGCAGCCGGTGCTGCTGGCCCACCACCTGCTGGCCCACGGCTGGGCGCTCTCGCGGGACGTGGATCGGCTGCTCGATGCCAGGGATCGGGCCGACGTGTCGCCGCTGGGCGCAGGCGCGTTGGCCGGGTCGTCGCTGCCGCTCGACCCGGACGGCGTCGCCACCGACCTCGGGTTCGCCGCCCGGTTCGAGAACTCGATCGATGTCGTGTCCGACCGGGACTTCGTCGCCGAGGCCCTCTTTGGCCTGGCGCTCCTCGGCGTCCACCTCTCGCGGCTCGGCGAGGAGGTCGTCCTCTGGTCGACCGACGAGTTCGGCTTCGTCGTACTCGACGACGCCTTCTCGACCGGCTCGTCGATGCTGCCACAGAAGAAGAACCCCGACGTGGCCGAGTTGGCCCGGGGCAAGGCCGGTCGGTTGCTCGGGAACCTCACGGGGCTCCTGGCGTCCCTCAAGGGGCTGCCGTTGGCCTACAACAAGGACCTCCAGGAGGACAAGGAACCGCTCTTCGACTCCTGCGACACCGTCCGGCTGACGCTGTTGGCGCTCGACGGCATGATGGCCACGATCGAGTTCGACACCGACCGGATGGCCCAGTCGGCGGACAGCCCGTACGCGGCCGCCATCGACCTCGCCGAGTACCTCGTGGCCTCCGGCATGCCGTTCCGGGAGGCCCATGCCGTCGTCGGAGCACACGTGCGCACGGCGCTCTCCGGCGGTGGCTCGTTCGCCGACCTCGTCGTTGGCGACGAGCGGCTGGGCCCCGAGGCTGCGACGCTCCTGGAACCGGGAGCTGCGGTCCGGGGGCGGACCACGCCGGGTGGGGCCGGCCCCGTGCCGGTGGCGGAGCAGCGGCACCGGTTCGCCGACCACCTCGCCGACCAGGCCACCCGGATCGGAGACTAGGTGGCCCACCACGCACGCATCCGGGTCCGCTACGGCGAGGTCGACCAGCAGGGCGTCGTGTACAACGCCCACTACCTGGCTTACGTCGACGATGTCTTCGACACCTGGCTTCGGGAGTTGGCTCCCCAATTCGAGGAACTGGGCTGGGAGATCATGCTCAAGAAGGCTTCGCTCGAGTGGCACGGTTCGGCCGGCATGGGTGACGTGCTCGACGTGACCACCGAGGTCGTCCGGTGGGGGAACACCTCCTTCGACGCCCGGTTCGACTTCCGGGTGGGGGACCGTCCGGTGCTCACGGCAACCGTGACCTACGTGGGAGTGACGATCGGCGACCATCGACCGATTCCGCCACCCGACGAGGTCCGAGCCCACCTCAGTCGGTGAATACCCTGAGCGGCATCACCGACCTGGCGGGGCGCGACGGCATCGACCCACGCGTCGTCGTGTCGAACGGCCCCTCCGGGCCCGAGCGGGACCGGATCCTCGAACTCCTCGACGAGCATGAGTGTGCCCTGCTCCGCACCTGTCGACCCGGACACCTCACCGGGTCCGCCCTCGTGGTCGATCCGACGGATCGCCGGATCCTGCTCCTGTTCCATGCAAAGTTGCAGCGCTGGCTCCAGCCCGGTGGCCATGCAGACGGTGACGGTGACCTTGCCCGGGTTGCCCTGAGAGAGGCTGGCGAGGAGACCGGCATCGAAGGGCTGCGGGTGCTCGAACCGCCCGTCGACCTCGACGTCCACGTCGTCGATCCGCCGGCCGAGGACGCCCATGAGCACCATGACGTGCGGTTCCTCGTGGTGGCACCAGCGGGCTCCGAGCCCGTCGGCAACCACGAGTCGGAGGCGCTGCGCTGGGTCCGCCGGGACGAGATGGAGGACCTCGGGGTGGACGGTGGGCTTCTGCGGTTGGCGGATCGGGCCCTTGCGCGCCTCGAACTGCTGGAGGCGGGTGCGGGGAGCGCCTAGAGGTCTCCCGGGTCCAGGCAGCTCTCCATGTCGTTCACCCGGGCGAAGCCGTTCATTCGCTCGACATGGCTGCCGGCCCCGGACGGGAGGGCGGTGAGGTAGGGGCGGACGTCGCCCTCGGTGCGAAGTCGCCGGGCGTGAACTTGGCGGTCGATGAGGTACACCTCCCAGTCCTCGAGCCACTTGTCGACAAGGGCCCGGTCCTCGTCGCTCCCCCCGGGCAGGACCCGGAGGTCGTCGACGAGTTGGTCGACCAGTTGCGTGGCCTCGTCGAGCACGCCGGCTCGGTGGGCCGGCGAGGGCGAGTCGGCGGCGGCGGGAAGCTTGTCGACGGCAGCGACCATGCGGACACAACGCTGCTCGGCGGCCGTCGCCCAGGAGCGATCCTCGAGCCGGTCGGGGTTGCCCGGCGCCTCGTAGATCAGGAAGGCCCACGCCCAGAAGGCGACCAGGGTCAGGATGAGGGAGAGTGCGGCGACCCGGGCGAGGGTCGCATGGGGCTTGCCGGTCGTGCCGATGGACGTCATGGTCAGCCGCCCTCCGGGGCATCGGAAGCGGGGGCGTCGGTCGCCGGGACTTCGTCGACAACGGGTTCCGGTTCGGGTTCCGGTTCGGGTTCCGGTTCGGGTTCCGGCGGCGCAGCGGGTGTGACCTGGAGCACGACGACCGATCCCTCGGGGAGCTCGGTGCCCGGGGCCGGAGCCTGGTGCCAGACGGTCTCCGGGGGTGTCGAGGGATCGTCCGGGTTGGCAACCTCGGTGATTTCGTAGCCGAGGATCGATTCGGCGAGGCGGGTTCCGGCCTCGCTGACGCCGAGTCCCACCACCGCGGGAACGGGGATTGGCGGTGGTTCCACGGCGACCTCCACGACCATCGAGCCGGCGGGCAAGATCGTCGAGCCCACGGCGGGCGACTGTCCCAGGATGACACCTGGCACGCTGTCGTTGGTGGGGACCTCGATCACGCTGGCGATGTGGATCGGTGAGAGGCCGGGCATCTCTGTGCCGTCCGCCAGGCGGCTCGGAGTCCCGGCTGTCGCTGCGAGGAGCACCTGGGCCTCGTCCATCGTCAGGCCGACGAGGACCGGCGTGGTGATGGCCTGTGCCGGTGGCTGGGTGGTCGTCGTGGTCGAGGACGGAGGTGGCGTGGGGAACGTTGCCTCGTCGATGCCGAGGTGGGCCGCCTCCATGACGTCCTTCCAGATGAGCGCCGGGTACGTGCCGCCGAAGACCTTGCGGTCCGTGGTGGGCGGCACCATCGGGATCTGGCCTACCGGATAGCCCACCCAGACTCCGGTCGTCCGCTGGGGCGTGTAGCCGAGGAAGAGGGCGTCGGCGTAGTTCTGCGTGGTCCCGGTCTTGCCGGCGGCCGTGCGATCGTCGAGCTTTGCCCGGTGGCCGGTGCCCGCAGTCAGGACGCCCTCGAGCACCCAGGTCAACTGGTCGGTGAGGCGGGGATCGAGGACGCGGGTCTGTTCCCGCTTCCAGCGCCACAGCGTGGTGCCGTCGGCGTTGATCACACGGGTGACGTAGGTGGGTGGGTTGTGGACGCCCCGGTTGGCGAAGGTGCTGTAGGCGGTGGCCATGTCGAGCAGGGTGGCATCGGAGGTGCCCAGGATGTTCGAGTTGACCTCCTCGATGGGCGATTCGATGCCGAGNCGGCGGCTCATGTTGACGACCCTCTGGGCGCCCATAGCCATCGAAAGCTGGGCGAAGACGGTGTTGATCGATCGTCGGGTGGCCTCGACGAGGGTCAACCACTTCGGCGCGGGCAGTTCCTCGCCCTCGGCCACCTCGGGCAGGCTGTGGCCGGTGGCGCCGCCGCCGACATGCCAGATGCTGTTCTCTTCGGTNGCTCCGAGAATCTCGAACTCGATTTCGTTCGGGGCGGGGTACATGGCGGTGACCTTCCATCCCGCCTCCATCGCAGCGGCCAGGCCGATGGGCTTCATCGCCGAACCAACCTGGCGGCCGTTGCCGACGGCCAGGTTGACCTTGGCGTCGTCGTCGTCGTCGAAGAAGTCTCGTCCTCCGACCATGGCGAGGATGTGGCCGTTCTGCGGGTCCATGACGACGACTGAGGCGTCGGGGTGCCCCTGGCCGACCGGCAGATGCTCCTCGACGGCTGCCTCGGCAGCCGCCTGGAGTCCGAGGTCGATGGTGGTCTCGATGCGTAGGCCGCCCTCGAACAGCAGCAGCTCCCGCTGACCCCGAGTGACCCCGAAGGTCTCGTTGTCAAGGAACCAACGGCGCACTTCCTCAACGAAGTGGCCGGCCGGGTAGCGGGTCTCGAGCCGGCTGGAGTACTCCTCGAGTTGGGGAGGAGTCGCCCGTGCGTCGGCGAACCCCTCTTTGGTGATGAAGTCGTTGGCGAGCATGCGGTCCAGCACGAGGTGGCTGCGCCGGAGGCCGGAAGCGTAGTTGCGCAGTGGGTTGAAGCGGCTGGGCGCCTGGATGAGGCCGGCGAGCATNGCGGCCTCGTTCACGGNNANGTCCAGCACGTTCTTGTTGAAGTAGGTCTGGGCCGCNGCCTTGATGCCGTAGGCGCCGTGGCCGAAGTACACGGTGTTGAGGTACTGGAGGAGGATGAAGTCCTTGCTGTACTGGTCCTCGAGCCGCAGGGCGTACCAGAGCTCCTCGAGCTTCCGGGAGGCCGTCTTTTCGGTGTTCTCGATGATCGCCAACTTGACGTACTGCTGGGTGATCGTCGAGCCGCCTTGGCTGATGCCACCCGCCTCGAGGTTGGTGCGGGCCGCTCGGACGATGGCCTTCAGGTCGACCCCGTCATGGTGGTAGAAGCGTTCGTCCTCGATGGCGATGACGGCGTTGCGGACGAGNTCGGGGATCTCGTCGAGGCGACGGGCGCTTGTGCGATTCTGGGGAGCGACAAGNGTGGTGATGAGGGTGCCGTCCCGGGCGACGACGACCGACGACTCGGCTGTCTCGGGAATGGTGATCTCGAAGGAGCGGGTCTCGTACGAGTAGCAGCCCGAGGAGAGCATCGCGACCACAGCCAGGGTCGCGATCGGGCGACGAAGGNGCGCGAGGGCCCGGTTCTGGTGGATGACTTGCTGCGGCACCCGCACAGTCTGGCCGCGAGCCGGCACGAAGGTGCGGCAGCGAGCAGTGGTTCCGAGGATGAAAAGGTTGGTATCGGGCGCTCCGAGCGGCAATGGTGATGGGGTGAACGGTGTTGAGATCCTCGACGACCTTGCGGCCCGCGGCCTGATCCAGGACTGCACCGACCGCGATGCCCTGCAGGCGCGCCTGGACGAGGGGCCGATCACCGTCTACTGCGGCTTCGATCCGACGGCCGACAGCCTCCACATCGGCCATCTCACGCCGCTTCTGCTGCTCCGGCGCTTCCAGGACTCCGGCCACCGNGCGGTNGCCCTGGCGGGTGGTGCCACGGGCATGGTGGGCGATCCCAGCGGGCGCTCGGAGGAGCGCAACCTCCTCGACCAGGCGACCCTCGATGCCAACGTCGAGGCCGTGTCGGGCCAGTTGCGCTCGCTGCTGCGCTTCGAGGGCGACGAGGGCCTCGACGGTCCACCGGCGCTCCTGGTGGACAATCGGGAGTGGACCAGCGATGTCGGCCTGCTCGAGTTCCTGCGCGACGTCGGCAAGCACGTCACGGTCGGCACGATGCTGGCCAAGGAGTCGGTGCGGAGTCGCCTGTCGAGCGAGCAGGGCATCTCCTTCACCGAGTTCAGCTACATGCTCCTGCAGGCCAACGACTTCTTCGAGCTCCACGACCGCTACGGCTGCGAGATGCAGGTCGGCGGCTCNGACCAGTGGGGCAACATCACCGCCGGCATCGATCTCATCCGGCGCCGGGCGGGGGCGACCGCCCACGGGCTGACGCTCCCGCTGCTCACTCGCTCCGACGGTGCGAAGTTCGGCAAGACCGCTGATGCGGCCGTCTGGCTCGATCCCGCCCTCACGTTGCCCTACGAGCTCCACCAGTACTTCCGGAACGTGGACGACCGTGANGTCGAGCAGTACCTGCTGCGGCTGACGCTGGTCGACGTCGACGATGTGGCAGCGGTGATGGCCGACCACGCCTCACACCCCGAGGAGCGCCTCGCCCAGCAGCGGCTGGCCGACGAGGTGTGCGCCCTCGTTCACGGCGAGGATGAGACGAACCGGGCCCGCCTCGCCGCCGAGGGCCTTTTCGCAGGTTCGGCACCCACGATCGATGCGTTGGACGCCCTGCGGGGCATCGTGCCGGAGACGGAGGTGGCTGCGACCGACCTCGAGGGCGAGGAGTCCCTGGTGGACGCCCTCGTCGCCAGCGGACTGTGCAGTTCCCGGGGCGATGCCCGTCGCACCATCGGCGGCGGCGGCGTCTCCGTCAACGGGGTGCGCCAGGACGACTCCGCCACCCGCCTGCCTGCCGACGCCCTCGTGGGAGGCCGTTATGTCCTGCTCCAGAAGGGCAGGCGGTCCCGCCACCTGCTCNTCGCCGACTGAGCGCGGGCTGCGCCGCTGTCGAGGCGCCGGGCGCCCGAGATTCTCGGGAATATGGGCGTTGGCGGGTTGGGGGCACCATCGGGTACCGCTAGCGTTGCCAGTCGCGCCACTCCGGTGACCGTCAGGTCGCCGGGTCGTGGCGTGGCAAGGCGCTTCGCGGCGACGTCCGACTCGGACCTCGTCGAGTTGATCCAGAGGGTACCAACGCCTTCCGATCGGGATTCCTGAGGGGATCTGCGTGGGAAGCGTGTGCCAGGTGGCTTCGGCCACCAGGTGCTCCTTGAAAACGGAATAGAGGACGATGAATGCCAGTGCGGGCTGGCCACCGGCGATCACGAGTCGCCACTGGTCAGACCCTGACAATTCAAATGCAAATGGACATGGGCGTCGAGCCGTCTTATGACGGAGCGACGACCCCTGACCTGATGCCAACCGGATGGGACTTCGGTCCCGATCCGATTTCAAACTCGTGCCGGTACCGCCTTCGGGCAGTATCGGAACACTGATTTCGACGTCGACACCTGCTTCGGCAGGTGGCGGCCGAGATTTTGACGGAGAGTTTGATCCTGGCTCAGGACGAACGCTGGCGGCGGGCTTAATACATGCAAGTCGAACGCAGTCGACCTTCGGGTCACATGACTGAGTGGCGAACGGGTGAGTAACACGTGAGAAACCTGCCTCGAAGACTGGAATAACCCGGGGAAACCCGGGCTAATACCGGATATCCCCAGATGGNCGCATGGCCGACTGAGGAAATGCTCCGGCGCTTCGAGAGGGTCTCACGGCCTATCAGCTAGTTGGTGAGGTAACGGCTCACCAAGGCATCGACGGGTAGCTGGTCTGAGAGGACGATCAGCCACACTGGGACTGAGATACGGCCCAGACTCCTACGGGAGGCAGCAGTAGGGAATCTTGCGCAATGGGCGAAAGCCTGACGCAGCCACGCCGCGTGAGTGATGAAGGCCTTCGGGTCGTAAAGCTCTTTCAGCAGGGACGAAAATGACGGTACCTGCAGAAGAAGCCCCGGCCAACTACGTGCCAGCAGCCGCGGTAACACGTAGGGGGCAAGCGTTGTCCGGATTTATTGGGCGTAAAGGGCTCGTAGGCTGTTCAGTAAGTCAGGTGTGAAAACTCGAGGCTCAACCTCGAGACGCCACTTGATACTGCTGTGACTTGAGTTCGGTAGAGGAGTGTGGAATTCCTAGTGTAGCGGTGAAATGCGCAGATATTAGGAGGAACACCAACGGCGAAGGCAGCACTCTGGGCCGATACTGACGCTGAGGAGCGAAAGCGTGGGGAGCGAACAGGATTAGATACCCTGGTAGTCCACGCCGTAAACGTTGGGCACTAG
>PACE01000035.1 GCA_002699725.1 Acidimicrobiaceae bacterium | reverse complement strand
CAGGTTGGAAGCTACGGCGAGGTCTATGACCGCAACCTGAACCCGGTCGGCCTGTACCGCGAGGGCAGCGCCAACGCCGGATGGTTGGACGGTGGCCTGATCTACTCACCGCCGGCCCGCTAAGCGAGCGAACCGACGCAATTGATGATCCCGGGGTCCGGGGGCACAAGCTCCCGGACCCCGGGATCGTCCGCGTCACGGGCACTTTGACCCCGCGGGTACTGTCACCACCTGCAAGCCCTGAGTGACCTCCTTCCCGACCTGAAGAGTCAACGACGATGACGGCTCCCACCACCCGAGAGCGGGTGTCTCAACGAGTACCACTGTGGCGCGACGTCATCGTCCTCAAGTGGGTGACGCAGGTCTTCCTGCTGGTCATGGTGCTCGGCGCCATGTTCTTCCTGGCCAGCCAGGCTGGGGACAACCTCCGGGCCAGGAACATCAGCACTGAGTTCGACTTCCTCCACGAACCGGTGATGATCCAGATCAGCGAAGGAATCGACACCCACCCCGACACAGGTGCGCGTGCGCTCTGGTCGGCGATGGTCAACACCCTCCGTATTTCCGGAGCGGGCATCATCTTCGCCACGCTCCTGGGCGTGGTCGTCGGCCTGGCCCGCCTGTCCGACAACTGGCTGGTCCAGCGCATCGGCACCATGTGGGTCGAGTTCTTTCGCAATGTCCCGTTGCTGGTGCAGATGATTTTCATGTTCTCGTTCCTTACGACCCTGCCTCGTGTCGGACTCGACTCCGGCCCCATCAACGGATGGCTCCACATCTCGAACAAGGGCATCTCGATGCCCCGCGTCTTCATGGCCGACGGCTTCTACCAGTGGGCAGTCGTCGTGCTCATTGGTGCGGTGGCCGCCCACTACATGCGACGTCGTCGCCAACGCATCCAGGACGAAACCGGTGCCAATACTTCTCCTATTCTGTGGGCACTCGGGACTGTCGCCCTGTTCGGACTGGTTGGCCTGTTCATCCACCCAGCGTTCTCCTGGCTGGGCCCCGTATTTGGCGCCATCGCCAAACTGTTCGACTCACTTCCCACCGCCGCCCCACAGGTACTGTTCAGCGCCGCCGCGATCGGCGTCGCCGCCACCTGGATCCGCCGCTTCCTGTCTGCCCGACGCAGTGCCCTTGGCCACCTGTTGATCTCCGACGACGACTGGTTCCGGATGATCTTCTCGGCCCTGGCATCCCTGGCCGTCGTCCTTCTGGTGGTCCGCTGGAGCGGCCTCTCTGCGTGGACGCTCGACAGCAGCCGCGACCTGTTCGAGGTGCTGGAGGCCAAGTTCGAGGTCGACGGTGCGGCTCGCCCATTCGATGCCATGCGCCCCGACATCGTCCAGAAGAGCAGGTTCCCGAACTACGGGACGAACGGCCTGACCATGTCGATCGGCTTCGCTTCGGTGTTCTTCGCCGTCGTGTTCTACACATCCGCCTTCATCGGCGAGAACGTCCGAGGTGGCATCCTGGCCGTGCCCAAGGGCCAAACCGAAGCAGCCAAGGCCGTCGGCCTCAAACGCGGTCAGGTCCTGCGCCATGTGGTGCTCCCGCAGGCCATCCGGGTCATCATGCCGCCCACCGGCAACCAGTACCTGAACCTCCTCAAGAACACCTCGCTGGCCATCGCCGTCGGCTACAGCGACATAGTCCAGGTGGGAACCACCGTGTTCAACCAGACCGGCATGACCCTTCCCGTGGTGTCCATCTGGATGCTCTTCTACCTGAGTTGTTCTCTGACCATCTCGGTGGTCGTGAACTGGTTCAACGTCCGCATGCGACTGGTGGAGCGCTAGATGGCCGGGTTCGGGAGTGGATCGGAGATCGCGAGCGTTGCCGCAACGGCGACGGTACCGATCACCGCTCCGCCCGAGACCCCGAAGTTGCCGCCACGCGAATGGGTGAAGGTGAACCTCTTCTCGAGCCCGTTCAACTCCGTACTCACAGTCATCTCCACAGCCTCCCTAGGGTTCATCGCCTGGTTCTTCCTGTCGTTCATCTTCGACCCGATTCGCCAGTGGAATGCCCCGGCCACAAACCTGCGACTNATGATGACTCGGGCCTACCCCGAGGAGCAGTACCTACGAGTCTGGGTATGCGTCGCCATCATCCTCGTCCTCACGGGCATGTCGATGGCNGTCTGGCGAGCAGGCTCGACGATGCCAGTGGCTGGCCTCGGGCGCAAGCTCCTGGCCACCGGAGCCCTCCTCGTCCTCCTGACCTTCCTCGCCCCTTTCAGTACAGGGGCAACAGTCCAGTGGTTGGTCGCCGCCCTGGTCGTGGTGGCGATCGGCGAATCCCTCCGTCGTATCGGCGACCGAAGCGAAACCGAACGGACGGTCAGCACGCTGACCGTGCAGGTGGTGGCTCTGACCGGGGTGGTGGCCTCGCTCTGGGTGATCCCGTTCGGCCACCACAGCTACATCTCGAACCGCATCCCACAGGTGATGGAGGAACCGGGGACGGTGGCGTTGTCCACCAAGTTGCCGTGGACGATCATGCTGGCCATCGTCGTCGCGGCATACTTCGGTGGCGCCCTNCTGCGAGACCNGCTTGCGNAAAATNNGCTCCGNGTCACCCTCGTGGTGCTCTGGCTCCTGGCACCACCCGTGCTCGTCTACCTGATNCTGCGGGATCCGGACTTCGACATGGGCCACGTNATCGGGACCGACATCCCGATCTTCCTCGCCTACGCCGTCCTCGGAAGCGCTCTGCTGCTCTGGCTCACCCGACCGTCCACCGGCGAGATCGGTCGGATCGTCGCCGCAATGGTCCTGGTGGCCGGGTTCGCCACCTTCCTCACACCGATGCGGATGGTCCTGCGCCTGGACATGCTCCTGCTGGCCGCCTTCGCCCTNGCTGCTCCAACGTTCGCCGGCGGATCCCGGTCCCGGAATCGCTACACCGGCGCATGGTTGGCCGCACTCGGCGTGATGTCGTGGCTGATCACGTCCGTCAACACCGCGTCGACCGTGAAGGTCCCGGGGGGCTTCTTCATCGGCGGCATCGCGATCACATTCATGGTGGCGATCTTCACCATCGTGCTCTCGGTGCCCCTGGGGATTGCCCTGGCCCTGGCCCGTACCTCGACCATGCCGATCTTTCGACTCTTGGCGACATGGTTCATCGAATTTGTGCGGGGCATCCCGCTGATCACGATCCTGATCTTCTTTTCGATCATGGTGCCGCTCTTCCTTCCCAGGGGCATGCACCTGGGCGAAGTCGCCGCTGTGGTCATCGGCTACGTCCTGTTCTCGGCGGCCTACATGGCCGAGAACATCCGGGGTGGCCTCCAGTCAGTGACCCGTGGCCAGCACGAGGCGGCCGAAGCCGTCGGCATGACCACGGCTCAAAAGACGGTGTTCATCGTGCTCCCCCAGGCCCTGCGGGTAGCGATCCCACCGTTGGTGGGGCACTGCATCGGGGTGTTCAAGGAGACCTCGCTGTTGGCCATCATCGGCGTGTTCGACCTGCTCTACATCGCCCGGTACGTGATCCCCGGCCAGACCGAGTTCATGGGCAGCGCCAGGGAGAGCCTCCTCTTCATCGTCCCGATCTACTGGATCTTCTGTTACACGATTTCCAAGGCCAGCCAGCGCATCGAACAGCGCACCGGGCTGGGCGAGCGCTAGGGGTCTATCTTGAGGACTACGAGGTGATGTCATGACCGACGCAACAACAACCGAGCCGCCTGGCGGCCATTCGAAGGACCTGTCAGGTGCCCGCGACATGATCGTGTGCGAGAACGTGTCGAAGTGGTACGGCGACTTCCAGGCCCTCGACGAGGTCTCAGCGACCATCAAGGAGCAGGAGGTCGTGGTGGTCCTCGGGCCTTCAGGATCCGGGAAGTCCACATGGATCCGGTGCATCAACCGCCTGGAGATCCACCAGGAGGGTCGCATTGTCGTCGACGACGTCGAACTCACCAACGACCTGCGCAACATTGAGCAGGTGCGCTCCGAAGTCGGCATGGTCTTCCAGCAGTTCAACCTGTTCCCGCACCTCAAGGTCATCGACAACGTCTCACTGGCGCCGATCTGGGTTCGAAAGAAGCCCCGCTCCGAAGCGGAAGAGCAGGCAATGGCGCTCCTCGAGCGGGTCGGCATCCCCGAACAGGCGCAGAAGTACCCCGGTCAACTCTCCGGTGGCCAGCAGCAACGCGTGGCCATCGCCAGGGCGCTGGCCATGGAGCCCAAGATCATGTTGTTCGACGAGGTGACGTCTGCCCTCGACCCGGAGATGGTCAAGGAGGTGCTCGACATCATGAAGGCCCTGGCACTCTCCGGAATGACCATGATGGTCGTCACCCACGAAATGGGCTTCGCCAAGGAGGTGGCCGACCGGATCATGTTCATGGAGGAGGGCCAGATCGTGGAGGAGGGCACCCCGACACACTTCTTCGAGAACCCGACCGAAGACCGTACGAAGCTGTTCCTGTCACAGATCCTCTAGCCAATGCGACGAATCCCTAAACAGGGATGACTCCGTATCGCTAGAGCGGCACAGTCCCCACCGTGTGGCGCACATTCACTACTGATCATTCCGCCTAGCCCCCTCGGGCCTCAATGCGCTTGTGGAAGGCCTCCTACTCTTCCTTCCAATCGGCGATCTCGTCGACCTATTCGTCGATGTGCTCGACCGGGGGGCGGTGGCGATGGCAGCTAGGAGCCCCTCGGGGTCGGCCGTGCCGATCGAGAACGTACGCTCCTTGTCGGCCAGGGTGAGTTCGACGGATCCCCGGCCCCAGACCCGCCACAGCGTGCCACCGGGGACGAAGCGAATGCCCCAGCCGTAGCGGGCGCCGTGGGTGGTGACCCGCTGAGAGGTGACCTCCGCGAGCGCGATTCGTCTACGGGGCCAGCCCCAGTGGAATACCGTTACGANCTCGCCGTCGGCGACGGAGATGGTGAGCGTCATGAAGGCCCGAATCGCCACGAGTACAACGAGCAGCGCAGGAATGTTCCAGAGGACCACCTCTGCAGTCGCATCGAACGCCACCAGGGGAACTATCCAGAACAGCAGCACTGCCGGGTAGAGCACGGCCCACTGCCGGGGCACTCGGTTGACGTACCGGTAACTCATGGCGCCCCTGACGCTACTCGGACCTGTGCACACGGCTCCGGAGGCCACTGCTCCCAATCGACTGGTGTCCGCGAGAACATCCCGCTGAGTAGTACGCCCTCTAGCCAATGGGATGAATTCCCGAAAAGGGCCGACTCCTCCGATTCAGGGATTCATCCCAGTCGCACTAAGCGGATCTTCAGGGGTTCAGGCGACACCGCGGAAATCGAGCGCCTGTGACGGGGGCCCTCAGAGCCCCGAGACGCCCACGAGGACGGGATCCGCAACCGCCTGACCGAGGTCAAGGCCGTGCACTCGACCGGTGCCTCGTACTCCCCCGCCAGGCAGGGCCTGCACGCCCAGCCGTACAGTCGCCGGAAGCGTTCCGGCTGCCTGACCGCCAACCGCTTGCTAGTCGTCCCGGAGAAGTTCGATGAGGGTCGAGGTGTCGGAGCGGCCGTGGCCGAGGCGCTGGAGTCGGGCATAGAACTGGTCGACCATGGCGGTCACCGGGAGCGTCGCCCCGATGCGCTCGGCTTCGTCGAACACGATCCCGAAATCCTTGCGCATCCAGTCGATGGCGAAGCCGTAGTCAAACCTGCGGTCGAGCATGGTTCGGGCCCGGTTGTCCATCTGCCACGAGCCGGAGGCCCCCTGGCTGATGGCCTCGAGCACCTTGTCCTCGTCGAGGCCGGCGCGGCGCCCGAAGTCGAGCGCCTCGGACAGTCCCTGGATGAGTCCGCCGATGCAGATCTGGTTGACCATCTTGGTGAGTTGGCCGTGGCCGACGGGACCGACGAGCACAGCCGCCCTGGCGTAGGCGTCGATCACCGGCTCCACGGCGGCGAACACCTCAGGGGCGCCGCCGCACATGATGCTGAGTTGGCCGTTCTCCGCTCCGGCCTGGCCGCCGGACACGGGTGCGTCGACGAAGCCCACGCCCCGTGCCGACGCAGTCTCGGCGATCTCACGGGCCACGGCGGCAGATGCCGTGGTGTGGTCGACCAACGTCGTTCCCTCGACCATCCCGGCCAGCACGCCGCTCTCGCCGAAGACCACGCTGCGCAGATCATCGTCATTGCCGACGCACACCATGACCACATCGGCACCTGTCGCGGCCGCCGCCGGCGTGTCGGCGCCCACTCCGCCGTGTTCGTCGACCCAGGCATCCGCCTTGGCGGAGGTCCGGTTGTAGACCGTCGTCGGATGGCCAGCCGCCTGCAGGTGTCCTGCCATCGGGTACCCCATCACACCAAGTCCGACGAACGCACACGTGGTCATCGGCTTCCTCCTGTCTGTTCCCGCGATCCGTACTTCAACTCCGCCATGGCCCCGAAGATGTTCCGGGGTGGCTCGTGGTGCTCGCCCTCTTCCTGTGCCAACTCACGGTAGACGGCGTGGACGTTCGCCGCGATCCGCTCCCACTCACCCCACTCTCGGTACGGACCGAGGTCGATCTCGGCGATGACCTCCTCGGCGTCCTGACCAGCAGCACGGCGAGCCCGGCACTCCTCCTCGACGAAGGCGAGGTAGTCGCGCACGGCGAGCACGCCGGCGTCATCGGTAAGGGGCCCGTGGCCGGGCACGATCACGTCGCAGTCGAAGCCGAGGATGGTGTCGCAGGCACCGATCCAGTTGGCGACGGGGCCGTCCCAGATGATGGGGGTGCCCCCGATGAAGAGGATGTCGCCACAGAAGACGGTTCGGGCATCGGGCAGGTGGACGACCAGGTCGCCCGCCGTGTGGGCCGGACCGACCTCGAAGAGTTCGACCGTGCGGCCGCCCACGTCGAGTTGGAGTTCGCCGCTGAACGTGCGGTCGGGCGTCGGAACCTCGATCCCCGAGAATTCGAAGGCACCGAACGCCTCCTGCACGTAGCGGTTCGCCGGCTCACCCAGGTCGGCGTGGAGCAGGGCCTCGAGCGCCGAGGGTGGTACGGCGCCCATCTCAAGCGCCGCCGCCTCCGTGGCCACCACCTGGGCACCCGCTTCGACCAGCAACCCGTTGCCGTAGCAATGGTCGCCGTTCGCGTGGGTGTTGACCACCATGTCGATGGGCCGGCCGCCGGTGACCGCATCCATGGCGTCGAGCATCCGGCGGGTGAGGCGGAGGTCGAAGAGGGTGTCGACGAGGAGCGACGACCAGTCGCCCGCCAGGAGCCCGGCGTTGCTCCAACCCCAGCCGCCATCGGGCTGGAGGTAGGCGAAAACCCCGTCGGCAACCTCGTGTAGGCCCAGTTCAAAGGGAGGGGAACCGAAGGGCGACGCCGGAAGGGAGATGTTACCGTTCACGGCCAGCGACCCTAGGCGGCGATGCTTCCCGTCTGGTCAGCCGGATCGCCCGGGTGGCAGGCTCGGAGCAGGTCGAGAATCAGAGAGAGAAGCAGAACATGGGCAACTTGTGCGAGGGCCGCGTAGCGGTCGTGACGGGCGCCGGGCGGGGCATCGGGCGCGAGCATGCCCTGCTGTTGGCCGAGAACGGCGCCAGGGTGGTCGTCAACGACCTGGGTGGCGATGCGGCCGGCGCCGGCGCCGACCTCTCCCCCGCTCAGGAGGTCGTGGCCGAAATCGAGGCCATGGGCGGCGAGGCCGTCGTCAACGGTGCCAACGTGGCCGACTTCGACGCCGCCGGCCAGATGATCCACCAGGCAATCGACACCTTCGGCAGCTGCGACATCGTCATCAACAACGCCGGGATCCTCCGGGACCGGATGGTCTTCTCGATGTCCGAGTCCGACTGGGACGCCGTGGTCAACGTGCACCTGAAGGGCACCTTCGCCCCCACCCACCATGCCGCCGCCTACTGGCGCGAGAAGGTCAAGGCCGGTGGTGACGCGTTCGGCCGCATCATCAACACATCGTCGCCATCGGGCATCTACGGCAACGTCGGCCAGGCGAACTACGGGGCCGCCAAGGCAGGCATCGCCGCCTTCACGATCATCACCGCCATGGAGCTCGTGAAGTACGGCGTCACCGTGAACTGCCTCGCCCCCGGCGCCTACACGCGCATGACGGCCGACCTTGGCGGCTTCGACTCGATGGACGAAGAGGCCCAGGAGGCCATGTCCCCCCGCTGGATCGCCGTGCCTGCGGTGTGGCTGTGCAGCGAGGCGGCCCAGAACGTGACGGGCCGGGTTTTCGACGTGCGCGGCGAGCAGTTGGGCGTCGCCGAGCAGTGGAACCTGGGACCGAGCGCCACGCAGCCCGACGACCCGGCCGACCTGACCGACGTCATGGCGGGGCTCCTGGCCGATGCCCGACTCAACTCCGGGATGCACGGCCATCCCACCGAGGGTCCCGGACGTCCGGGCCCCGGGCTGTAGGCCGGAGAACCAACAGAGAGGCATCCCATGTCCATCGACTTCAGCCTGTCGCCGGAACTCGAGGAGATCCGCCAGCGGGTCCGCACGTTCGTCGACGACGTCATCAAGCCAGCCGAGGCGCGTATCGAAGAAGCTGGCGGCGAAGGCGAGGAGCGCCTCAAGGAACTCATCGGCATGCGCAAGCAGGCCCACGAGGCGGGCATCTGGCTGCCACAGATGCCCGAGGAGTGGGGCGGCATGGGGCTCGGCCACGTCGAGTTGGCCATGGTGCAGGCCGAGGCGGCGAGGTCGTACTACGGGCCGTGGGTGTTCAACTGCCAGGCGCCCGACGAGGGCAACATGCACACTCTGCTGCACTGGGCGACCGACGAGCAGAAGGAGAAGTACCTCAAGCCGCTCTGCGAGGGCCGCACCTGGTCGTGCTTCGCCATGACTGAGCCCGAGGTGGCCGGCTCCGACCCCACCCTGATCCAGACCAACGGCTACCAGGACGGCGAGGAATGGGTGCTCAACGGGCACAAGTGGTTCATCTCCAACGCCCACCGGGCGTCGTTCGCCATCCTCATCGCCCGCACCGAGGACGACCCCGACCTGCCCCAGGCTGCCAACACGGCCTTCCTCGTGGACCTCCCGCACGACGGNTGGGACGAGGTGCGCCAGATCGAGACCATGCACGGCTCGACCGGCCACTCCGAGATCCTCATCNAGGACCTGCGGCTCCACGATTCCCAGATGTTGGGCGGCCGCGGCCAGGGCCACCTGCTGGGGCAGTACCGGCTGGGCCCCGCCCGGCTGGCGCACTGCATGCGTTGGATCGCCCAGGCCGAGATGGCCCTCGACATGATGGTCGCCCGCTCCCTGGACCGGTTCAGCCACGGCTCGTTGCTGGCCGAGAAGCAGGGCATCCAGTGGCTCATCGCCGACTCGACGATGGAGCTCTACCAGTCGAAGCTCATGGTGCTCCACGCCGCCTACAAAATCGACCGGGGTGAGGACTTCAAGTCCGAGGTGTCGATGGCCAAGCACTTCGTGGCCAACGCCCTGGGCCGCATCATCGACCGCTCGATCCAGGTGCACGGTGCGCTCGGCTACTCGACCGACACGCCCCTGGCGCACATGTACCAGCACGCCCGCTGGGCCCGATTCGCCGATGGAGCCGACGAGGTCCACCAGATGCGGATCGCCCAGCGCACTATCAAGGCGTTCTCCGACAGCGGCTCGACCGCCGCCGCGACCGGCGGGTTGCCGATCTAGGGATTCCGCCCGGCTAACAGTCCCGGGACTCCGCGTCCTGACAGGGATGGCACTCGAGGGCGAGGGTGGCGTGGGCGACGCCTTGTTCCGCCAATCGGGCTTCGAGCTCGGCAGCGACGATCTGGGCGTCGTGGAGGGTGTCGGCGGCCACGACCACGTGGGCGCTCAGGGCCACCAACGTCGAATCGACCGCCCAGACGTGTACGTGATGGACGTCGTCGACCTGCTCGTGGGCCGTCATCAGTCCGGACAGTTCGTCGACGTCGAAGCCGCCGGGCGCCCCCTCGAGCAGGATCCGGGCCGTCCGCCGGATGAGGCCCACCCCGGACCAGAGCAGCAGGGCGGCGATCAGGTAGGAGACCGCCGGATCCACCCAGGCGGCGTCCCAGAACACCACGGACAGGCCGGCCACCAGGGCCCCGAACGATCCGGCGGCATCGCCGAGCAGGTGGAGGGCCGCCCCCTGCACGTTGACGCTGTGGTCTCCTGTTCGGCCCAGCAGCCAGGCGCTGCCGCCGTTCACCGCCAGGCCGGCCAGGGCAACCGCCGCCACGCCCCAGCCGTCCACGTCGGGAGCGTCGCCGATGCGGCGGGAGGCCTCGACCACGATCCAACCGGCGGCGGCGACGAGCAGCACGGCGTTGAGGAGGGCGCCCANGACCTCGGCCCGACGGAGGCCGTAGCTGTAACGACCGCTGGCTCCCCGATTCGNCACCGCCAGGGCGACGACGGCGACAGACAGCGCCAGGACGTCTGAGCCCTGGTGGACGGCGTCGGCGGCCAGGGCCAGCGACGAGAACNCCATGACGCCCAGCACCTGGACGACCAGCAGGGCGCCGTTGGCTCCNAGCGCCCAGGTCAGGANGCGGCTCGACGAGGCTTGGTTGGCGTGATGGCCGTGAACATGCGCCATGGACCTCTCCTCGCTCGATCCCACGTGGCCGGTCCCGTAATCGTAGGGTGGGGNGACACCGNGGACCCCTTTCCCTGGAGCACANCCCATGACTGCAACCCCCGACAACTCCGTCGTCATCGTCGATGCCGTGCGCACCCCGATCGGACGTCGNAACGGCGGCCTGTCCTCCTGCCATTCGGTCGACGTGCTGGGCACGGTCCAGCGGGCCCTGTTCGACCGCACCGGGATCGACCCGCTCGAGGTCGGCCAGGTGGTCGGCGGCTGCGTCGGACAGGTCGGCATGCAATCAATGAACGTGACCCGAACGGCGTGGCTGACCGCCGGGTTGCCGCTCGAGGCACCGGCCACCACGGTCGACGCCCAGTGCGGTTCGTCGCAACAGGCCACCAACCTCGCCTACGCCCTCGTCGCATCGGGCACGGTGGATGCCGCCGTGGGCTGCGGGATCGAACTGATGAGCCAGGTCGGGTTCGGCGCCACCACGCCCAAGGAGCCCAACTCGGGGCGCCCGATCAACCGCAACTACTTCGAGCACTTCGAGTTCACCTCACAGTTCGAGGGCTCCGAACGCATGGCCGACCACTGGGGCATCACCCGNGNGGACTGTGANGCCTTCGGCAAGCTCTCCCAGGACCGGGCGGCACGGGCNTGGCAGGAGGACCGCTACGGAACCCAACTGGTGAACGTGGAGGCCCCGGTGCTCGACGATGAGGGCAACCCCACAGGCGAGACAGCGACCGTCGCCCGGGACGAGGGGCTGCGCGAGACAACGATGGAGGGGCTGGCGCAGCTCAAGCCGTCCGGGCGACCCGACGGGGTGCACACCGCCGCCTCGTCGTCGCAGATCTCCGACGGCGCCGGCGCCGTCCTGCTCATGACCGCCGAGAAGGCGGCAGCCCTCGGAGTAGCGCCACTGGCGCGGGTGGTCGACACGTGCCTCGTGGGCTCGGACCCCGAGTTCATGCTGACCGGACCGATCGGGGCCACGAAGAAGTTGCTGGCCGACAACGGCATGACCATCGACGACATCGACGTCGTCGAGATAAACGAGGCCTTCGCCTCGGTGGTGCTCTGCTGGGAGAAGGAAGTCGGTCCCGACATGGAGCGGGTCAACCCCAACGGCGGCGCCATCGCCCTCGGCCACCCGCTGGGCGGCACCGGCGCCATCCTCACCACCAAGGCCATCCACGAACTGCAGCGCACCGACGGAGAATTCGCGCTGGTCACGATGTGCTGCGGCGGCGGTCTCGGGACCGGCACGCTCCTGCAGCGGATCTGAGTGAGACCATGACTTCTTGCCGAGCCGTCGTCTTCAACGGCGACGGTACCTGGAACCGACGGGACGACTTCGCCATCGCCACCGCCCCCCCGGGCGGGGCTGTGCTGGCCGTCGAGGCCGTCGGGCTCTGCCACAGCGACGTCGCCCAACTGAACGGCCACCCGCACGTGCCGGGCGAGGTTTCGCCCACGGTGCCCGGCCACGAGATCGTCGGTCGGGTGCACGCCCTCGACGACGGGTCCGACCTGGGCGTCGAGGTCGGCGACCGGGTGGCGGTCAACATCGTCACCTACGGAGAGCCCTACGAGGGCAATCCGTTCGGCGTGCGCTGCTACGGCTACTCGTTCGGCCTCGACGAGCGGGAGGGCCTGTGGGGCGGCTACGGCGAGTACATGTCGATCCTGCCGGGCACGCAGCTCGTCCGGCTCAGCGACGACATCTCCGCAGAGGAGCTCACGCTGTTCGAGCCGCTGTCCAACATGGTGGCGTGGCTGACGAAGGTGAACCTGCAGGCTGGCCAGACCATCGTCATCCAGGGTCCGGGTCACATGGGCCTTACGTGCGCCGCCTACGCCAAGTCCCTGGGAGCCACCGTGATCGTGACCGGCACCGACGAGGACGNCCTGCGGCTGGAGGTGGCCCGTGAGGTCGGCGCCGACCACGCCATCGACGTGACCGTCGACGATCCGGTCGAGGTCGTCCAGGACCTCACCGGCGGGTTCGGCGCCTCGGTGGCGGTCGACCTGGCATCGGCACCATCGACGCCCAGCCTGTGCTTCGACCTGGTCCACCACCTCGGCCAGGTGGTCTGGGCGGGGCTCAAGGACCGGGCCGCCGTACCCGTCATCACCGACAAGGTCGTGATGAAGTCGCTCACCATCCACGGCGGCGCCGGCGGCACGCCCGAGTCGGTGGCCGAGGCCTGCCGGATCCTCAACGAGGGCGGCTTCCCGACCGGCCCGTTGCTGGGCGAGGTCGTCGGCCTCGAGGACATCGACCGGGCCATGGAGATCCTGCTGCGCACCGCCGGGACCGACGCCGTCCGGGCCGTGCTCAAGCACGCTCCACAGAGCAGTTAGGCGGGATCCTCCGGGAACACCGGACGGCTGCGCGAGAGCCTTGCGCCGGCGTCGGCGAGGATGAGGCCGCCGGTGATGCACCGGGCCAGGTCTGAGGCCAGGAACACCACGAGGCGNCCCATTTCGTCGTGCTCGGTCATGCGTCGCAGCGGCGTCGAGGCCACGACGGCGTCGATGTAGCCCTCGGGCAGCGCCTCGGCGACGGTCTCCGTGAGCGTGGTTCCGGGGGCGATTGCCACCACCCGGATGCCGAGAGGACCCCACTCGACGGCGGCCGTGTCGGTGACGTGGTTGATGGCGGCCTTGGCGGCGCCGTAGCCGGCCAGGCCCGGTGCCGGCCGGGTGGTCTCACCCGAGCTGACGTTGACGATCAATCCACCCGAGTCCCGCCCCTTCATCACCCGTGCTTCGGCGCTCATGGAGAGGGCGGTGAGGACCAGGTTCTGGTCGAGGACGTCGCGCCATGCCTCGCCGTCGAGGTCCAGCAGCGGGGCGCTGCCCCTCGGGCCGAGCATCCCGATGTTGTTGACCGCCACGTCGAGGCCGCCCAGTCGTTCGGCCGCCTCCGCCACCATGCGCTCGAGTTCTGCGTCGTCGCGTGAGTCGGCGACGAGGGCGAATGCCTCGCCCGCCCCCTCGTCGGCAATCAGCGAGCAGGTCTCTGNGGCCTTGTCGGCCCGCACGTCGACGACGGCTACCGAGGCGCCGGCCCGGGCCAGCCAGCGGGCAATCTCCCGGCCGATGCCGGCACCCGCACCGGTCACGAGGGCTCGCGTGNCGCCGAGGTCNATTTCGATGGTCATCGTTCAAGGGCCTCGACGATCTCGTCCACTGCCGCTTCGGCCCATTCGGAGACGGTCGCCTCGTCCGTGCCACCCAGCGGGTGCGGGACGGCGACGATCCGTGCATCGGGGAGTCCGAGGTTCCGTGCCGAGGCNGTCGCGAGGTGGGCGAACGGAGCCGTGGCGAGCACCACGGTGGGGACACCGGCCTTTTCGAGTTCGACGAGGTCGTGGACACTCCACGACGAACACGACCCTCAATCGGCTGATCCCGTCAGGATGACCTGGACCTCCTTGCTGAGGCTCTCCAGCACCTGGGACTCGCAGGCCGTCGCTGCGTTGTTGGCTGCACTGCCCGACCTGCCCGACTTCCCGGTCACGCGCACCAGTTCGCCGCCGATCCGGGCGGCCAGGCCCTCGGCGGCCTTCGTGAGCAGCAGGCGGGCGTTGGGCTTGCCGTTGTCGAGCACCCCGATCTTCCCCCCGACCAGNGNGGGCGCTGCAGGGGCGAGTTGCACGGCGCCTTCGGCGAGGGGCCCGGAAGGGTCGAGGATGGTGGTGGTCATCGGGTACAGCCTCTCATGCCTCCAGCGCCAAGGTGACGCTGCGGGTCATGCCCCAGGAGGGGATCACACAGGAGTGCCTGCCGGCGCCGCCGGTGACGAAGATCCGGATGTTGCCGACCTCCTCGGTCATGGGGAGGAGTTCGTCGTCGGGTGCGTCGCTCATCCAGGGCGCCCAGGCCAGCAGGTCGAACTGCCGGCGGAACTCCCGGGCCGGCCGTCGGGCGTGCTCGAACAGGTAGGCGGAGACGTCGTCCCTCGTCCATCCCGCAGCGTCGGCGGTCGCGGCGTGCTCGGGGCACAGNCCGACGAACCACTCCCCNCCCGANATGCAGGCGTTGTTCACCCCGAAGGTGGCCATGGCCGAGGCGGCCTTGTCCAGGATGCGCTCGATGTCGTCGGACTCCATGTCATGGAAGTTGTGGGGGTTCTCACCGCAGTGGACCGTGACGGCNCTCGGGGCGTCNACGCCCACGGCGTGGTGGTACGGCTCCCAGGGGCTGGCCGTCCCGTTCTCGGCGGTGCAGTAGGTGTACTTGGACGGCTGGCCCTGGGTGGCGGCGTCGCCCGGGCCGGGACGGGCACCGGCCACGTGGAGCAGCACGAGGCGCACCGCACGGCCGACGGTGGCGTTGGCCCGATTGCCGGGCCCGAAGGCGCCGACCTCGGCGTTGAAGCCCAGGCCGTCGACCGCGTCGCCGTGCACGATCACCAGCGGCGCCACCGGATGGGTCGTGGCATTGACGCCCCGCAGGTTCAGGCGCTGCTGGCCGAGCGCCCGCACTGCCGTNGCCACGACTGGGAACACCTCCGGTGGGCAGCCGGCCATGACGGCGTTGACGGCCACGGCCCGCCGGGTGGCCGCTCCTCCACGGGGTGGGAGCACGGCGAGGACCTCGTCGGGATCGAGGCCGGCAAGCATCGCATCGACGCGTTCTTNCGTTGGCGCCACGACCGGCAGTCCGTCGCCCCACTCACGCTCCGCCAGGAACGCGTACAACCCCTCCGGAGACTCGTCGTCGATCTCGTGGAGCCCTTCGCCCATCTGCGCATTCTCCCCCATTGGACGAAGCCTGCGAGACTCGTGCGGTGAGCGGCAACTCCCCACCCCCCCTNCGCATCCTCTGGGTCGACATCGACTCGTTGCGGCCGGACCACCTGGGNTGCTATGGCTACGCCCGNCCAACCAGCCCCAACATCGACGAACTGGCCGCCGAGGGGGTGCGCTTCGACCGGCTCTACACCTCGGACTCGCCGTGCCTGCCATCCCGCTCGGCCCTCCAGACCGGCCTGTTCGGAATCCACAACGGGGCGGTCGGCCACGGGGGCACCGCCGCCGACCCGTTCTCGGAGGGCCTNCGCCGGGGCTTCCGNTCGCCGCGGGCCCACCACAGCCTCGCNGCCGTGCTGTCGCGAGCCGGGCTCTGGACGACCACGATCTCCGTGTTCGGGCAGCACCACTCGGCGTTGCACTGGTACGCAGGGTTCAACGAGGCCATCCAGGACGGCTACAACACCTGGTCCGCCGAAGGGGTCGGCCGCCACGCCCTCGACTGGCTGGGCCGCAACGCCGACCGGGACCGCTGGTTCCTCCACGTGCACGTCTGGGACCCGCACACGCCCTACACCGGCACCCTGGAGGACGCTGAGGCACTGGGTGACGGTCGTCCCGACTGGGTCACCGAGGAGGTCCTGACCCGCCACCTGGCGCAGGGCGGNCCNCACTCGGCCGCTGAGGTGATGGGCTTCGGCGGCTCGGGTTCCCTCTTCGCCGGCAACCCCGCCTTCCCGCTGCTCCCGAACTCGCTGGACTCGCTCGACGACGTCGCCAGGTTGGTCGACGGCTACGACACCGGCATCCGGCGGGCCGACGNCCTCGTAGGGCGCCTCATGGACGCCCTCGCCGCACAGGGGGTCGCCGACGACACGGTCGTGGTGGTGTCNTCGGACCACGGTGAGAACTTCGGNGANNTGGGNGTCTGGTGNGACCACCACACCGCCGACGAGTACACGCACCGGATCCCGGGCGTGGTGCGCTGGCCGGGAATCCCGTCCGGCACCGACTCCNGCCTGCGCTACCACCTGGACCTGTTCGCCTCGCTCGTGGAACTGGCTGGCGCCGAGGTGCCGAAACACTGGGACGGGCAGGGCTTCGCCGGGGAGTTGCGTTCCGGGGACACTTCATCGGGCCGTGACGAACTNGTCCTCTCGGCGGCGGCGTGGACGGTGCANCGCAGCCTGCGCTGGGAGGACCGGCTCTACGTGCGCACCCGCCACGACGGCTACCACGGCTACGCGGAGGAGATGCTCTACGACCTGGGCGGCGACCCGCACCTGCAGGATGATCTGGCCGCGGGGCATCCGGAGGTCGTCGCGGCGGCACGGGCCCGNCTCGAGGAGTGGGAATCCGANATGCTCGAGACCACGCCCGGCGGNGTGGACCCGCACGACATCGTCATGGNGGAGGGCGGNCCGTTCCACGTATGGGGCGAACTCCCCGANTACCTCNAACGCCTNCGNGCNACNGGNCGNGCCCCCATCGCCGACCAGNTGGAGCGNCGNCANCCGGANGCGGCAGCCGGTGGTGGCCCTGCGAAGATTTCCTACTTCTGATCCCTGAGCGCACTCCCGGTGCGGCTGCCGGGGCAATTGACGCGCCGCCCTTGTGCCCAGAAACCCGTTTCCCTACTCCCCGAAGAAGTTCAGGTGGGTCGCCACCAGCTCCTCACCCGACGGCGTCACCGTGGTGAACCCCCCGCCCGCAACCGAACTCGCCACCAGCGCCAGCGCCAGGTTCGAGTCGTGCTTCGGCGACCACACGGCCACCCGCACCTCTCCCGACGGTGAACCGTCGAGATCCACCACCGGCCACGGGTGCTCGCTGGTCGCCGACAGGCGCTCACCCGACAACAGCACCGTCACCAGCCGCCGGGCCGGCCCACGCGCACGCTCGGCCAGCAGTGCCGACTTCCCCACGAAGTCGTCCGCCCGGTCCAACGACACAAACCTCCCCAGGCCCACCTCCAACGGCGTCGCCTCACCCCCACAGTCGGCCCGGTAGGAAAACAGCCCCGACTCGATCCGCTCGTTGAGCGTCGGACCGCCCGGGTGGATGCCGAAGGGCTCCCCCGCCGCCCACACGGCGTTCCACAGGTCCAGCCCCCGGGAACCGTCGGTCAGGAACAACTCGAACCCGCCCTGGCCACTCCAACCCGAGCGGCACAGCACGAACGGGATCCCGTCGTGTTCGACTTCGACGAACCCGAAGAACGGGATGTCGCGCACCCACTCCCCCAGCAGCACAGCCACCACGTCCTCAGCCCGCGGCCCCTGCACGCCCAGCGGCGACGCATCGGGCTCGAACACCCGGCAATCCAGTCCGCGTTCGGCGCCGACGGCCCGGACCCACAACACAAGGTCGCTGTCGGCGATCGAGAACCAGAACCGGTCCTCGGCCAACTTCAGGATCATCGGGTCGTTGAGCAGCGTCCCGTCGTGGTCGCAGACCGGGGCGTAGCGCACCCGCCCGACCGCACACCCCGCCATGTCCCGGGCCGACACGTACTGCACCAACTCGAAGGCGTCCGGCCCCACGACCTCCACCTGGCGCTCGCACGCCACGTCCCACAGCGACACCCGCTCGACCAGCGCCTCGTACTCGGCGTCCGGGTCCCCGAACGACGCCGGCATGTACATGTGGTTGTAGGTCGTCATGTGGGTCAGCCCATGGGCGACCAGCGCTTCGAAGTACGGCGACTTGCGAATCCGCGAGCCCGGGCCGATCGAGAAACTCACCCGCCCTCCCCATTCACCCCATGCCGGTACTGGGGGGCAGTCGAAGCCTCCAGCGGCGTGTTCCCGAGGATCAGGTCGGCGGCCTTTTCAGCCAGCATCATCACCGGAGCGTAGATGTTGCCGTTCGTGACAGACGGCATCGACGAGGCATCCACCACCCGCAGGCCCCCGGTGCCGTGCACCCGCATCGAGGCCGGATCGAGCACCCCCATCCCGTCGGTGCCCATGCGGGCCGTGCACGACGGGTGCAGCGCCGTCTCGGCATCCTTCCGGACCCAGTCGAACACCGCCTCGTCCCCCTCGACCTCCAAGCCGGGCGACATCTCACCGCCGTTGAACTCCTCGAACGCCGGCTGGCCCATGATGTTGCGGGCGATGGCGATGGCCTCGACCCACTCCCGCCGGTCCTCGGGGGTCGACAGGTAGTTGAACAGCATCCTCGGCTTGGCGAACGGGTCGTCCGAGGCGATCCGCACCCAACCCCGACTGTTCGAGAACATCGGCCCAATGTGGAACTGGTAGCCGTGCCCGGCCGCCGGCACCGACCCGTCGTAGCGGACGGCGATCGGCAGGAAGTGGAACATCAGGTTCGGCCACGACACCTCGTCATTGCTGCGCAGGAACCCTCCGGCCTCGAAGTGGTTGGTGGCCCCGGGCCCCCGACGGGCCAGCCACTGCAGCCCGATCCACGGCCGCCGCCACTTCGCCAGGTACGGCGCCATCGACACCGGCTGGGTGCAGGCGTACTGCAAGTAGACCTCGAGGTGGTCCTGAAGGTTCTCGCCCACGCCGGGCACGTCCACGACCGGTTCGACACCCGCATCCGCCAGCACTTCGGCCGGGCCGATTCCCGACAGTTGCAGCAACTGCGGCGAGTTGATCGCACCGCCGCACAGGATGACCTCACCGGCTTGCGCCACCCGACGGCCACCCGACCGCGAGCCCCGCCGTCGCACGTACTCGACCCCGACCACACGGGACCCCTCCATCACGAGCCTCGTGGCGTGCGCATGCGTCACGACGTCGAGGTTGGGCCGTCGCAGCACCGGGTGCAGGTATGCCCGGGCCGCAGACTGCCGCCGCCCCCGGTACACGTTTCGGTCGAAGGCGTTGAAGCCCTCCTGCCGGTAGCCGTTGACATCGGTCGTCATCGGGTGTCCCGCCTGCTGCACCGCCTCGAAGAACGCCCGGAACAGCGGGCTCCTCGCCGGTCCCCGTTCGAGCTTGAGCGGCCCGTCGCCGCCCCGCCACTCGTCCTCTCCGGCAAGGCAGGTCTCCATGCGTCGGAAGTACGGCATGCAGTGCGCCCAGTCCCAGGATTCACAGCCGGGTATGGCGGCCCAGCGGTCGAAGTCCATCGGGTTGCCCCGCTGGAAGATCATCCCGTTGATGCTCGACGACCCGCCCAGCACCTTGCCCCGGGCGTGATACACCCGGCGCCCACCCAGTTCCGGCTCGGGCTCCGACTCGTACTGCCAGTCGTAGAAGCGGTTGCCGATGCCCATCGACAGTGCAGCCGGCATGTGGATGACGACGTCCCAGCGCCAGTCCATCCGCCCGGCCTCGAGCACCAGCACACGATTCGACGGATCAGCGCTCAACCGGTTGGCCAGCGCACAGCCCGCCGAACCCCCACCGACGATCACGAAGTCATAGGAACTCCCGGGCATGGGGCGACGTCAACCCCTGGCGGCCGTGTCGAAGGCTTCGACGGCCTCACCCAGGGCTGCGGCGCATACCGCCAACGATTCCGGCGAGGTCGAATTGGACGGGGTGTCCTCGGGCGTGTGGAACCACGGTCCGGCACCCGTCACCGACAGCACCGGCAGGTCGAGCTCCGACCACACCTCGCCCTCCCCCAACCAGGCATCCGGCTCCGGCTCCGGCACGAACGACCACGCCCCCGGCGCCAGCGCCTCACCCACCACAGTGGCAGCCGTAGAGCCACCACAGAAGGCCACCCGGGTCGGTGCCAGCGCCCGCCGCCCGATGCCCTCCGGCGCTTCGGAGGCCGCAGCTGCACCCACGTGCACGATCGCCGTGGCATCCAGCCTGCGGTCGGCCACCCAGCGCTTCACCCCGTCGTACAGGAACTCGTGTCCAGAGGTGGCCAACACCATCAGGGGCCGGTCGGCGAGGCGCTCGACCAGGTCGAGGAGCACCGCCAACCCCGTGCCCCTCTCGCCCGCACAGCCGAACCACCCGGTCATCGGCGTGGTGAGCAACAGCGGCCGCCCAACGACCCCGTTGGCGGCAACCACGTTGGCCGTGGTGCCCGGTCCGATCTCGGCGGTCAGGTCGACCCGGATGCGGCTGCCTTCCGCGCCGTCCAGCCGACCGGCCTCGCGCGCCGGGACCAACACGATCGGAAAGCCCGTCTCCTCGCCCGGTGCCCGATTGACCCCCACCAGGGATCCATGGGGATGCTCGGTCGCCAGGACCGCCGACGTGTAGCCGGATGACTGCGCCGCTCCGGCCACGGCCTCGAACGACTGCTCGCCGCCGAAACCCACCGAGTAGCCGGTGGCGAGCACCGGCCCCTCGGGCACCGGGCCCTCCCACTCGCCATGGAGCGCCAGGTGCTCGACCGGCTCGTCGTCGATGGTGACGTCGCCGTGCGCCTGCCAGCGGTCAAACCCATAAGCGTCCACCTCGACGGTTAACCCCCGGTCGGCGAACTGCTGGACCAACCATCCGGTCGTGGCGTGGTCGGCGTCGGACCCCGTGCGGTGGTCGCCGAATGCCGCGTACTCCTCCACAAGCCCGAACAGGCGGTCCCCCTCCATATGTCCTGACCGTACCCATCCCTCGGACCTGCGTCGACACCCGCCTACCCGTAGGGTGCTTCCGTGCCGATCGCAGAACCCGTCGCGACCAAACCCCTGTTCCGAGGTGTCGCCCACCGGGCCGCCTTCATCGCCTCACTGACACTCGCCCCGATCATGGTGGTCCGGGCCCCGGGCATCGTCCCCCGCTTCGTGACCGCCCTCTACTGCCTGTCGATCGTCGCCCTCTTCGGCGTGTCGGCCCTCTACCACCGGGTCGATTGGGGTCCCCGCGGCCGGAGCGTGATGCAGCGCCTCGACCACGCCACGATCTTCGTCGCCATCGCCGCCACATACACGCCGGTCGCCGCCTTCGCCCTCTCGCCCTGGGCGGCCCGACTGGTCCTGTCCCTGGTCTGGGGCGGCGCCCTCATCGGCACCTGGGTCCGCCTGCGCTTCACCGACGCCCCAACGCCGGTCGTCGCCCTCCCCTACCTGGTGGTCGGCTGGTGCCTGCTGCCCGTGGTCGCAGACGCCTGGCACCACCTTGGCGTGGCCGGCTTCGTGCTCCTCCTCATCGGTGGCCTCCTCTACACGAGCGGCGCCGTGGTATTCGCATTCCGCCGACCCGACCCGTGGCCCGACACCTTCGGCTTCCACGAGGTCTTCCACCTCCTCACGATCGCCGCAGCCGCCCTCCACTACGTCGCCTTCGCATTCTTCGTGCTCCCCAAGGCGACATGAACGCCTCCACCACCCCCACCCTCGAACTCCGCTCCGGCGAATCGTGGCGGGACCCCTTCCCCATGTACCGGGCGCTGCGCGACCTCGACCCCGTACACCGGTTCAAGGCCGGCGGACCAAGCGAGTCCTTCTGGTTCCTCTCCCGCTTCGACGACGTCTTCGCGGCGGTCCGCGACACCGACACCTTCTCGTCGGCCCACGGCCTCACCGTCGACCCGGACTCGCCCGGCACCCAGATGGGGGATGCCACGCCGATCGTCTTCATGGACCCACCCGACCACACCACCATGCGCCGGCTCGTCAGTAAGGGCTTCACGCCCCGTCAGGTGACCGAACTCGAGGACGGGATCCGAGCCTTCACCGTCGAACGCATCGAGCAGCTCCGCGAGGTCGGCAGTGGCGACCTCATCGCCGGTCTCTTCAAGCCGCTTCCCTCCTTCGTCGTCGCCTACTACCTCGGCGTACCACCAGAGGACAGGGTCCGATTCGACGGCTGGACCGAGCAGATCGTGGCCGCCGCCGCACAGGGCAACATCGGCGCCACGGAGGGCATCGCCGACCTACTCGGCTACTTCTCCGAGCTCATCGAGAGGCGACGCACCGATCCCGGCGAAGACATGGTCTCCCACCTCGTCCAACTCGGCGAAGACGACGTCTCGATCCTCTGGGTCCTCGGCTTCGCCTTCACGATGGTCACCGGCGGTAACGACACCACCACCGGCCTCCTGGGCGGCTCGGCGGTCCTCCTCACCGAACACCGCGACGAGCGCCGGCGCCTCCTCGACGACCCCGGGCTGCTTCCCAACGCCGTCGAGGAGCTCCTACGCCTCACATCACCCGTCCAGGGACTGGCGCGCACCACCACACGGGACGTCGAGGTGGGCGGCACTTCGATCCCCGCCGGCGACAAGGTCCTCCTCGGCTACGGCGCCGCCAACCGCGACGAGCGCGAGTTCGGCCCCACCGCCGAGGCCTTCGACGTCGGCCGCGACATCGCCAGGCACCTGACCTTCGGATACGGCGCCCACCACTGCCTCGGCGCCTCCGCCGCCCGCCTCCAGGCCCGCATCGCCCTCGAGGAACTGCTCGCCCGGTGCCCCGACTTCAGCGTCGATGCCGCCGCCGGCGAATACGCCACCGGCAACTACGTGCGCCGGCACCTGTCGCTGCCCTTCAGCACACGGTCCTGATCTCGTCGGCAGAACGCCGCGCCGATAGCGTTCCCACGATGAACGGCACCCCAATCCGCGGCGACTTCCGCAGCGACACCCTCACGGTGGCCTCCCATGCCATGCGCGAGGCCATGGCCACCGCCGAGGTCGGTGACGACGTCTACGGCGAGGACCCCACCGTCAACCGCCTCCAGGAGCACGTGGCCGGGCTCACCGGCAAGGAAGCGGCCCTCTTCCTCAACTCGGGCACCCAGAGCAACCTCTCCGCCGTGCTCGCCCACTGCCAGCGGGGCGACGAGTTCATCATCGGCCGCGAGTACCACATCTTCCTCAACGAGGCCGCCGGAGCTGCGGCCTTCGGGGGCGCATCCCCCTGGCCCGTCGAGGTCGACTCCAACGGCTCCCTCGCCCCGGACGACGTCCGGGCCGCCGTCCGTGAATCCGACCAGCACCACCCTGTCTCCCGGCTCCTATGCCTCGAGAACACCGTCAACGGCTGCGTTCAGCCGGTCGAACTCGTCGACAAGCTGGCCGCCACCGGCCGCGACTGCGGGCTCGCCGTCCACCTCGACGGTGCCCGCCTGTTCAACGCCGCCGTCGCCTGTGGCGTCGACATCACGGCCTTCCTCGACCACGTCGATACCGTGTCGCTGTGCCTCTCGAAGGGACTCGGGGCACCCGCCGGCACCGTGCTGGCCGGCGACCGGGCCACCATCGACCGGGCATTTCGTGCCCGCAAGATGCTCGGCGGCGGCATGCGCCAGGTCGGCCACCTCGCAGCCGCCGGCCTCCACGCCCTCGAGCACAACATCGCCCGCCTGGCCGACGACCACGCCCGTGCCGAACGGGTCGCCGAGGGTCTCCGGGCCATCGACGCACTGTCACTCACCCAGGACACCAACATGGTCTGGGTCACGCCCCCCGCCGAGCACCACGACGACCTGGTCGCCCACCTCGAGTCCGAGGGTCTGCTGGGAATCTTCTGGAAGCCGACGATGCGCTTCGTCACCCACCTCGACGTCGACGACGCCCAGGTCGAGTCGCTGGTCGACTCCTTCACACGCTTCTTCGACAGCCGCAACTGAAGGCCGGGGTCAGGCCCGGAAACGCTGCACCTTCCGGTAGGTGGCACTGCGCCACGCCCACTCGGCCGGACCGAACCGGAACGCCCGCAACCACGGCGCCGACCACGCCAACTGCACCGTCCAGATGGCGAACGTGGCGAGCATCATCCAGAACGCCGTGACCCGCTCGCCCCGCACGTGGTTGAGCGCCCCGATGGACAGCATCCCGAGCACCGTCTGCATCAGGTAGTTGGTGAGCGCCATCTGCCCGGCCGCCGCCAGGCGGGCCTGCACCCGCGGAAGGCGCCCCTCTGCGCAGATCCACATCACCAGGCACACGTACCCCAGCGCCATGAACGGCACGCCCAGGTTGTTGACGAGCAGGGCCAGGTCCTCCTGATCCTCCACGAACACCCACGCCACCGAGCACAGCGGCAGTCCCACGGCAAACGACCGACGCGTCGCCATCCGGTACCAGGCGGCGTCCCTTCCGGCGTTGATGACGCCCAAGCGGTAGAGGCCCATGCCGACCAGCATCATCGCCGGCGCCCGCACCACGTATTCAGCCACCGGGTCGCCCACACAAGCAGCGAACAGCCACACGGCGGTGCCGGCGACCAGAAGTGTGCGGGCCGCTAGGCGTCGCAGCGGGTACAGGAACAGGGCACTCAGGCCGTAGATCAACAGGACGTCGCCGAACCAGAGGGCGCTGTGCGCCAGACCGATGCCCGCAAGGAGCACGTTGCGGACGTAGTGCACGCCGAAGGCCGAGTCCCCCCGGGCCTCGATGCGTTCGGTCACCAGCAGCACCCCCGCCCCGAACAGCATCGAGAACACCGCCATCATCTTGTTCAGGACGAAAATGAGCAGCAGGACCATGAACGGCGCTCCCGCCGAGCCGATCACGAGGTCCTCAAAGGACTGTTCGACCGCGTCGAAGCCATCGACGTCAAACAGGGTGATGTTGGCGACGAGGATCCCCAACAGGGCGAATCCCCGCAGCACGTCGATGGCGACGATGCGTTCGGCCCGTCCGACCGGCACAGCCGGGCTCAACCCCACCTCCCCCGACTCCAGTCGGCGACGTGCGGTGGCACCTGGCGCTCCGGCATCAGCGGATCGGGCAGCGGTTCGGCGACCGCCACCCCGAGTGGCAGCACACCAGCCCAGGCCGGCGCATCCATGTCCTCGTCATCGTCGATCGGCGGTCCGGACCGCACCTTCATCGACCACTCGTCGAGCGGCAGGGACAACACCGTCGTGCCCCGTACCTCCGTGTCGGTGTGCGGCCGGATCGCCTCCATTCGGCCCGGCACGATGTGGTCGGTGAGCCGATTCAGCGCCGCCACCTTCTCGTCATGGTCGGTGACCTCGGTGGCGGTGCCGAACACCACGACCGAGCGGTAGTTCATCGAATGGTGGAAGGCGGACCGGGCCAGAACCAGGCCGTCCAGCAGGGTGACGGTCACGCACACCTCGACCCCGGCCTTAGCCGTACGCAACAGCCGACTGGCCGGCGAGCCGTGCAGCAGCAGGCGGTCGCCGAGTCGTGCACAGAGCATCGGAATGACGACCGGATGGGCGCCGTCGCCCTCTCCTCCGGCCCCGGCGATGAGTCCGACGTGGACGATCAGCGCCTCGTCGAGCACGGCATCGCGCTCGGCGGTGTCAACGACGGAACGGTCCGGCTTGCGCCCCAGTTCACTCCGACCGCTCATCGGCGCCAGGATCCGGCTCGCTCAGGCGGAGGGAGACAGCAGGTAGTCGCCTCGCTTGTCGTCCCAGGTCATCGCCACGAGATCCCTGGCCGCAGCGGCCTTGCAGAACTGCAGGAAACCGCCGTAGCCGATGGCCCGCTCGCTGAAATCGGGGTTGCGGCGACGCAACTCGGTCTTGAGCCCCGACATGGCGGCGCCCTTCTTCCCGGCATCGCCCACGACGGCGACCAGCAGGTCGAAGGCCGCCTTCGACGGCCCGCCACCGGTCACCAGGTCGACGTCGGGGTCGCGCTTCGTGCCCGACAACTCGACCACCTGTCGTTCGGCGAGGTGGCGCAACAGTTCGGTGAAGCCCCGGAATCCGTGGTCGGACTCGGTGAACGTGGGATCGATGCGATGGATGGCCCGCTTGAGAGTCGAGGCCCGCACTTCCTCGCCCGATCCCTGCATGCCGGCCAGCGTTGAGATCACGAGCTCGTCGAGGCTGGCTACCGGCGCCGTTCCGTTGTCGTCGTCGCCCGTGTCACCACCCGCTCTCTCGGGTGCCTCCCGAACCGCCTCGACGCCCTCGAGGCTGTCGTAGAAGAGGAACTCATCGCAGGCCGGTGGCAGCAGCTTCGAGGTGGAGTCCCGTATCCCGACGCCGATCACCCGGCGGTCCAACTCCCGCAACTTCTGCACCAGCGGCGTGAAGTCGCTGTCGCCGGTGCAGATCACGATGGTCGTGACGAAGGATCGTTCGAAGGCCAACTCCAGTGCGTCGACCACCATTTTGATGTCGGCAGCGTTCTTGCGACTGGTCCCCATGCGCTGTGGGATCTCGATGAGCTCGACCTGGTGGCGGGCGAGGTGCCGCCGGTCCTCGTCGAAGCCCGACCAGTCGGCGTAGGCCCTGCGGTAGACCACCCGGCCCCGCTCGGCCATGGCACGGGCGATCGGTCCGAAGTCGAAGCGCTTCAGACCCAAGCTCTCGCGGGCGCCGATGGCGAGGTTCTCGTAGTCGAGGAAAACGCCGATGCGCTCCTCGTGGCTGTCTGTCCGCATTGGGCCAGCATCGCACGCCCGCGCGTCAAACACGCACCAGAGCAGCGATCAATACGGGATTTCCAGCGCTCGATCACCGGCCTGCACGTCGAGGTCGGGGTCGATGTGGTAGTAGTCGCCGGCTTCGGATGCGCAGATCGCCTCGGTGGCCACCAAGCCGGTGGGGCCGTCGAGGGTGCCGGCGAAGACCGACGTCCGGTCGGCCTTGTCATCGGCCCGCCAGAAGAGGGTCGAACTGCACGCTGAGCAGAAGCCGTAGCGGACCGTCGGCGTCCGCTGGTACCACGCCAGGGTCTCTTGGGACTCGAGGTGGAGGTGTCCGTTGGCGACCGCAGTCGCCGCCAGGTGGTGGCCGGAGATCCTCCGGCAGGGTTCGCAGTGACACTCGATGATGTTGCGGACCGGACCGTCGATTCGGTACCGCACGCCCCCGCAGTCGCAGCGGCCGGTGAACGTTCGGATCCCTGGGTCTCCCATGGCAAAACGCTGCCACACCCGGCACCCACCTGCCAGACCGTGCCCGCAGATGCCGACCCCCACCTTGTCGGCGGATAGCCTGCGCGACCCACGGCACTCGGATGCCGGAACCGACCGCAACCAACCAGGGGCAATCCATGAGCACATCTCTCGAGGGCCGTGTCGTCATCGTGACCGGAGCGGGCCGGGGCATCGGCCGTGCGATCGCCGATCGATTCGCCGGAGCCGGCGCCACGGTCATCGTCAACGACATCGATGCCGCAACCGCCGACGAGGCGGCAGCTGCCATCAACGCCTCGGGCGGAACGGCGACGGCGATCGTCGCCGACGTCGCCGACAGCACTCAGGTCAATGCCATGTTCGACGCTGTCCTCGCCGCCCACGGCACCGTCGACGTTCTCGTCAACAACGCCGGCCTCGTCTCACCGATGCTCCACTTCCTCGAGGCCGACGAGGCCTGGTGGCGACGAATCATCGATGTGAACCTCACCGGCCACTTCCTCACCTCGCACCGGGCGGCCCGCATCATGGCCGAGAACGGACACGGTGTGATCCTCCACATGTCCTCCGGCGGCGCCACGCGTGCCCACCGAGCGTTCGCCGCCTACGACGCCTCCAAGGGGGGCATCGAGGCCCTCACGCGGGCCATGGCCCTTGACCTCGGCCCCTACGGCATCCGGGTCTGCGCCCTCGTCCCGGGCTCGATCGACTGCGAGGGCATGGACGAGGAGGCCCGACGGCTCCGTGGTGAGAACATCCCCCTCGGCCGTCCCGGCGACCCCGACGACATGGCCGGCCCCGCCGTCTTCCTCGCCTCGGACGATGCCCGCTACATAACCGGCGTCACGCTGACGGTCGACGGCGGCATGCTCGCCCAGCAGCGATCCGCCACGGTCGACATCATGCCGCCCAGCGACTTTCCGTCCCTGGACTCGTTGGACTAGTCAGACAAGCTGAACCGTCCGACCATGCGCATCGGCGCCGACATCGGCGGCACGTTCACCGACATCGTCCTCGAGGACTCCCACGGGATGTCCTCGACCAAGGTGCTGACCACCTACGATGCCCCCGAACGCGGCGTCCTCGAGGGTGTCCGACAGGTGGTAGAGGAGGCCGGTGCCGACCTCGCCGACCTCGCCACCTTCATCCACGGCACGACGCTCGCCACCAACGCTCTCATCAACCGCACTGGCGCACGGACGGCCTTTGTCACCACCTCGGGCTTCCGCGACGTCGTCGAGATGCGCACCGAGAGCCGCTTCGAGCAGTACGACCTGAACCTGGTCCTGCCCACTCCCCTCATCGAGCGACGTGACCGCCATGTCCTCGCTGAGCGGATCGGCGCCGACGGCACGGTACTCCTCCCGTTTGACGAGGCCGAGGCCGAAGCCCTCGCCTGCCACCTGGCCGAAGGCACCCGCGAAGACCCCTATGAGTCGGTCGCCGTGGGCTTCATGCACGCCTACCGCAACGGCGACCACGAGCGTCGCCTCCGCGAGGTGCTCACCCGGCACCTGCCCGATGCATCCATCTCGATCTCGTCCGAGGTGGCGCCACAGATGCGCGAGTTCGAGCGCTTCAACACCGTCTGCGCCAACGCCTACCTCCAGCCGCTGATGGCCGGCTACCTGCACCGCCTCGAGGAACAGTTGCATGCCGCCGGCGCATCGTGTCCCGTCTACCTGATCCACTCCGGGGGCGGCCTGATGGGCGTCGAGAGTGCTGCACGCTTCCCGGTGCGCCTCGTCGAGTCCGGCCCCGCCGGGGGCGCCATCTTCGCCGCCGACCTGGCCGACCGCCATGGACTGGACGCCGTCCTCTCCTACGACATGGGCGGTACCACGGCCAAGATCTGCCTGATCGAGGGCCGGGCGCCCCGCACCGCCAAGACCTTCGAGGTGGCCCGCACGCACCGCTTCACGAAGGGCAGCGGCATGCCCATCGCCATCCCCGTGATCGAGATGATCGAGATCGGAGCCGGCGGCGGCTCGATCGCCATCGTCGACGCCCTCGACCAGATCCGGGTCGGTCCGCTCAGCGCCGGCTCGGAGCCCGGTCCCGCCTCCTACCAGTTGGGCGGCACGAATCCGACGGTCACTGACGCCAACCTGGTCCTCGGGCGCCTCTCCCCCGACACCTTCGGCGCATCGGGCATCGACCTGTCACCTGAGGCCGCGGACACGGCCCTTGCCGACGGCGTCGGAACGCACCTCGGCCTCGACGCCACGGAGGCGGCCCTCGGCGTCACCGAGGTCGTCGACGAGAACATGGCCAACGCCGCCCGGGTTCACGCCGTCGAGAGCGGCAAGGACGTGTCCAGCTTCACCATGATCGCCTTCGGCGGCGGCGCCCCTCTCCACGCCAGCCGGCTCTGCGACAAGCTCGAAATCGAAGCCATCCTCGTCCCGCCCGGCGCCGGCGTCGGCTCGGCCATCGGCTTCCTGAGAGCCCCGTTCGCCTACGAGGCGGTCCGCAGCCACTACTCCCCGATGGACGACTTCGACCACGAGGAGGCGAAACGCCTCCTCGACGGCCTCGAGGACGAGGCGGGCTCGTTCGTCCTCCAGGCACTCGGGGAGCAGTCCAGCCAGTACGACGAGCCGCTCGAGGTCGAGCGCTGGGCCTACATGCGCTACGCCGGCCAGGGCTGGGAGATCCCCGTGGCGCTCGACGAGGGCCTCTTCGATGACCTCGGCCCCGAGAACCTCTCGAAGCGCTTCGAGACGGCCTACCGCGAATTCTTCGGCCGACCCATCGAAGGGCTGGCGATCGAGGCCGTCAGTTGGGCCGTGAAGGTCGCCACGCCCCGACCCGAGGTCGAACGCATCGAGCAGGTCGCCGCCCAACGAGAGGTGGACACCACCCGAACGCGACCCATCCACGACACGACGACCGGCGCCTTCGTCGAGGCGGCCGTCGTCGAGCGGGACGACCTCCGGGTCGGCGACTGCGTGGTCGGACCGGCCGCAATCGTCGAACCGCAGACCACAACGTGGCTGTCCGCCGGCAGGCAGGCCGTGCTCCAGTCTGACGGCTGCCTGCGAATCACCTCCTGCGAAGAGGCCTCACCATGACCGACCTGCGCAACCAGGTGTTGTGGAACCGCCTGATCTCCATCGTGGAGGAGCAGGCCCTCACCCTCGTCCGCATCGCCTTCAGCACCAGCGTGCGCGAGGCCGGCGACCTGTCGGCAGGCGTCTTCGACCTCGAAGGCCACATGATCGCCCAGGCAGTCACCGGCACGCCCGGCCACGTCAACACCATGGCCGCCGCCGTCGGCAACTTCATCGCCGACATCGGCCGGGACCGGATCTTCGAAGGCGACGCCTACNTCACCAACCATCCCTGGAAGGGCACCGGGCACCTCCACGACTTCACCGTCGTCACGCCCGCCTTCCGATCCGGGCGCCCCATCGGATTCTTCGCCTGTACCGCCCACGTNCTCGACGTCGGCGGNAGCGGCTTCGGGCCCGATGCAAGCGACGTGTACGAAGAGGGCCTCCTCGTACCGGTCATGAAGCTCATTGAACGCGGCGAGGTCAACCGGGACCTCGTGAACATCGTGCACCACAACGTCCGCGAATCGGACCAGGTCGTCGGCGACCTCTACTCCCTGGCCGCCTGCAACGAGACCGGAATCNACCGGCTCCAGGCCATGTTCGACGANTTCGGCCTCGACGACCTCGAGGAGATCACCTCCTTCGTCTTCGAGCGCACCAGGACCGCCACCCTCGACGCAATCCGGCAACTGCCACCCGGCACCTACACGAACACCATGCAGGTCGACGGCTACAACGACACCGTCACNCTCGTGGTCACGCTCGACGTCACCGANCAGGGCGTCCACGCCGACTTCACCGGCACCTCCCCCGCCTGCCCGTTCGGCATCAACGTGCCCTTGGTCTACGCCCGGGCGTACCTGACCTACGCCATGCTCGTCGCCCTCGCCCCGGGCATGCCCAACAACCACGCCTCGCTCGAGCCGTTCACCGTGAGNGCCCCCNACGGTTGCATCCTCAACGCNCAACATCCCGACCCCGTCTCGGTCCGGCACGTCATCGGNCACTTCGTCACCGACCTCTGCCTCGGCGCCATCGCCCAGNCTCTCCCCGGCATCGTCCCCGCCGAGGGGTCCGGCGCACTNTGGAACTTCCACGTGAGCGCCCGTGCGACCGAGGCGGGCAGCGGCCTCCCCCCGGTCGAGATCCTCATGTTCAACAGCGGAGGGACCGGCGCCCGCCCNNCGCTCGACGGGCTGAGCGCCACCGCCTTCCCGAGCGGCGTCCGGACCATGTCGGTCGAAGCGACCGANCAGGTCGGCCCCATCGTCATCTGGCGCAAGGAACTACGACCCGGCTCCGGCGGCGNCGGACGCCACCGCGGGGGCCTCGGCCAGGTCATCGAACTCGGACCCACCNAGGGCTACCACTTCGACTTCAGCTGCATGTTCGACCGGGTNNTCAACCCNGCACGNGGCCGACAGGGCGGCGNGGACGGGGCGANCGGCGGCGTCCACCTCGATGACGGCACCGCCTTCAACGCCAAGGGAAAGCAGCGCGTACCGACCGGACGGCGCCTCGTCCTCGAACTTCCGGGCGGCGGCGGCTTCGGGGACCCCGCCGAACGGGACCCCGCCGATGCCGAACGGGACCACGACCAGGGCTACCTCGAGTGACCGGTCCGACCGCGAGCCACTACGACACNGTCGTCGTCGGTGGCGCCGCCCTCGGAAGCTCGATCGCCTACTGGCTGTCCGAGAATCCCGACTATGACGGCTCCGTTCTCGTCGTCGAGCCCGACCCCACCTACGAGCATTCATCCACCACNCTCTCCGAGGCCAGCGTCCGACACCAGTTCTCCAACCCGGTCAACATCGCCCTCTCACAGTTCGCCACCGAGTTCATCGCCGACTTCCACGAACACGTCCAGGTCGACGGCGAATCGCCCGACCTCGGCTTCCGGGACACCGGATACCTGTTCCTCGCCACCGAAAGCGGCATGCCGACGCTGCGCCAGAACCACGAGGTGCAACGCTCCTGCGGTGCCGAGGTTGCGCTGCTCACGCCCAACGAACTCCTCGCCCGGTTTCCATACCTCCACGTCGACGACCTGACCGGCGCCAGCCTCGGCCTCCGACACGAGGGGAACATCGACGCCCACTCCCTGCTCCAGGGCTTCAGACGCCGNGCCCGACGAAACGGCGTCGAGTACCTGGCCGACCGGGTCGTGNGACTGCGCCTCGACGACAACCTGGTCTCCCACGNCGAGCTCGCCTCGGGCGTCGCCATCGGCTGCAGGCGGATCGTGAACTGCGCCGGACCACGGAGCCGNTGGATCGCCGAAATGGCTGGCCTGCCGCTGCCCGTGGAACCAAGGATCCGCTCGGTGTTCGTCTTCGACTGCCGCGAGCAACTCGAGGGCGACCTGCTCCCGCTCACCATCGACACCACGGGCCTGCACTTCCGCACCTACCCGCCCTACTTCCTCGCCGGCATGACCCCCGACCCGGACCTTGAGGTCGACCCCGGCGACTTCCGGGTCCGGCACGAGGACTGGGAGGAGCGCATCTGGCCGNTGCTCGTCCACCGCGTCCCGCAATTCGAGCGGATCGCCGTCACCCACACCTGGGCGGGCCACTACGCCTACAACACGCTCGACCAGAACGCCGTNGTCGGACCTGCAGCGGCCGTACCCAACTTCTACTTCGCCAACGGCTTCAGCGGACATGGGCTCCAGCAGAGTCCCGGCGTGGGCCGCGGGATCAGCGAGCTGGTCACCTACGGCGAGTACCGCACCCTCGACCTGTCCNACCTGGGCCATGACCGCATCGTGCGCGGCGACCCGTTCCTGGAGCGCAACATCATCTGAGGCCTATCGGCCNCTCAGGCAGGCAANCAGCCANGCCAGGAGCCGGAGATCACGCCTCGCCGAGGTAGGCGGCTCGCATCTCCGGGTTGGCCAGGAGCGCCTCGGCGGTGTCGTTCAGGACCACGATTCCGGTCTGGAGCACCCAACCGCGGTCGGCGATCGACAGGGCCATGTTGGCGTTCTGCTCGACCATGAAGATGGACATCCCCTCGTCGTTGATCTGTTGGATCAACTCAAAGTTCTGTTGCACAAGTGCTGGCGCCAGGCCCATCGAGGGCTCGTCCATGAGCAGGACCTTCGGCCGGGACATGAGAGCCCGCCCGATGGCGACCATCTGCTGCTCGCCACCCGACAGGGTGCCGGACTTCTGGTTGATCCGCTCCTTGACCCGCGGGAACAGGTCGTAGACGTANTCAAGGTCCGATTCGATNNCGTNNTTGTCCTTGCGCAGGTAGGCACCCAGCATCAGGTTCTCCTTNACGGAGAGCCGCTTGAAGAGGCGNCGATTCTCGGGCACCATCGTCACGCCGTTGGCCACCCGGTAACTGATGGGCTGGTGGTTGACCACCTCGCCGTCGAGGACGACCTCACCCGACGTGGGGGTGACCATTCCGAGCAGGGCCTTGAGCGTGGTCGTCTTGCCACTGGCGTTGCCTCCCAGGAGGCAGACGAGCTCCCCCGGGTAGATGGCCAGGTTGACGTCCTTGAGAATGTGGACGGCGCCGTAGTGGGTGTTGACATCGCGGAGCTCGAGGAGCGCAGTCGGGCTGGAAGTCGCTTCGGTGCTCATGCCCGGCTCTCCACGGGTCGACCCAGGTAGGCCTCGATGACCTCCGGGTTGGTGGACACCTCGTCATAGGAGCCCTGGGCGATCGGCACGCCGTGGTCCAGGACGACCACCCGGTCGGAGACGTCCCGCACGACGCGCATGTCGTGCTCGATCATCACGATCGTGAATCCCCATTCGGAACGCAGGCGACCGATGAGTCCGGTCAACTCGGCGGTCTCCATCGGGTTCATGCCGGCGACCGGCTCGTCGAGGAGGATCAACCGTGGCTGCGTGGCCATCGCCCGGGCGATCTCCAGCCGCCTTCGGTTGGCGTACGACAGCATGAAGGCCGCCTGGTCCAGGCGATATCCCACCAGCCGGGACCCGAAGAAGCCGAGGGCCGCCTCGGCCCGCTCCCGGATCTCACGCTCCTCCTGCTTGAACGCCTTGGTCTGCATGAGCGCTCCGAACACCAGTTGGCGGGTCCGGCAGTGCTGGCTCACCATCACGTTCTCGAGGATGGTCATGTTGGGGAACAGGCGGACGTTCTGGAACGTGCGGGCGATGCCGAGGCCGGTGACCTGGTGTGGCTCGAGCCCGAGGACCGACTCGCCTTCGAATAGGATGTCGCCCTCGGTGGCCTCGACGAGGCCGGAAATAGCGTTGAAGAAGGTCGTCTTACCGGCGCCGTTGGGACCGATCACGCTGACGATCTCTCCCTCGTCGACATGGAAATTCAGGCCGGACAGCGCATCCAGGCCACCGAATGTGACCTTCAGGTCTTGGATTTCGAGGAGGTGGCTCATGCCGGGTCCCCCTCTCCCTCGACGCCACTCACGGCTCCTGGCTGCTTGACAGCCTCCGCCTCTTCCCGGTCGTGGTCCTCGCCCTTGAGCCAGGCATCCTGGAGAAACTCCTCCTGGTGGAGTTCCTGGCTACGACGGGCACTCGGCACCAGGCCCTCCGGGCGCTGGAGCATCATGAACACCAGAAGGGCGCCGTAGATCAGCAACTTGTACGACTGGAACTCCTGGAGCAGGCCGGGCTGTCTCGGGCCGCCCAGCACACCGATCAGCACGAACGAACCCACCAGTACGCCGGCGATGTTGCCCATGCCACCGACGATCACCACCACGAGGATGATGATCGACACGAGGATCATGAAGCTGTTCGGGAACACCGAACCAACCTTGGCCGCCAGGACTGCTCCACTCAATGACGCCATTATGGCGCCGACCACAAAGGCCATGAGCTTTGCGTTGACCGTGTTGATGCCCATCGCCTCGGCCACCTGTTCGTCTTCGCGGATGGCCATCCAGGCACGACCGAGCCTCGACGCCTGGAGCCGCCATGACACGTAGATGGCGAGGGTGCAGAAGACCAGAACCAGGTAGAACACCGACCTCGGGTCAATTCCCGTCACGGTGGCGAAGCCGAGGTCCACGGGAGGAACGTTCGTGATGCCCTGGGCGCCGCCGAAGTAGGGCTTGAGCCAGTCCGACATGAACAGGAGTCGGATGATCTCACCGAAGCCGAGGGTGACGATGGCGAGGTAGTCGCCGCGCATCCGGATGACGGGTGCGCCGATGACGAGTCCGGTCAGTCCGGCCATCAGGATCACGATGATCAACGCGAACCCAAAGTGGAGTTCCGGGGCGAAGAACGGAGATTCCGCCGAGGTGAGTACGGCCGTCGTATAGCCACCGACGGCGAAGAAGGCCACGTAGCCCAGGTCGAGGATGCCGGCCAGGCCGACCACGATGTTGAGGCCGAGGGCCAGGAGCAGGAAAAGGCCGACGTTCGCCAGCAACTCGTTCACGATCTTCCCGAGGAACAACGGCAGGACGATGCAGAGACCGGCCACTCCGGAGAACAGTATCGTCGAGGCCCGCTTCCGTTCTTCCCCCTGCAGTTCCTTGTAGCGGCTAGTGGCGCCCTTGAGGCGGCCCTTGGTCAGAATCGAGAAGACGCCGATCACGACCACCAGGATGATCGAGGACTTCACGGTCAGGCCGCCACGCTTCGCATACATGGCATCCGTCAGGGACTCGAGTCCGAAGCCCTCCGAGAGGTCGGAGATGACGGCCTCGAGAATCGAGATGAACAACAGGCCATAGGTGACGAAGGAGACCACCCGGCGCACGTCCTTCGGCAGCACGTGCATCAACGAGCCCAGAAGCCCGAGAACCGCACAGATGCCGAACCAGGCAGCGACCCCGAAGCCGATCCCACGGCCGAAGGTCAACTGTTCGAGAAGCTGCGGACCCCAGTTCACCAGCGGATCACGCAGATTGAAATTGTCGATGCCGAGAACCAACAACATCGGGCCGAGGCCGGACAGCACACCGGTGCAGAGGCCGGCGAACACGTCCCTGGCACTCGGATCCGGCGTCTCGACACCTTCGAGGACGACACGCTTCGACACCACGTAGCCGAACAACAACGGGATCCAGACCAACGACAGGTAGCCGAGGCTGAGCCTGCCCTCGATGATCATGCGCCGCTCGAGGCCCACCGGCATACCGATGAGCGAGACCAGGACCATGACCATGGCGCACAATCCGCCCCACTTGCCGATGCGTCGCCAGTCCAGGTCGAGCAGAGCCGGAGCCGCTTTGGACGTCGAGGAGGGAGCGCTCATCGTTGCGCTCATGCCCGGTCCTCCGCCGAGAGCCGCTCGCCGAACAGGCCGCTCGGCTTGAACAGGAGCACGAGGACGAGCACGGTGAAGGCCACCACGTCCTTGAGTTGTGAAACGCCCGGTACACCGAGGGGTTCGAGGATCACCAGCGGGGCGACCGACTCGGCCGAACCAAGGGCAACGCCACCTGCCATCGCACCGCCGAGGTTGCCGATGCCGCCGATCACTGCCGCGGTGAAGGCCTTGATGCCGGGCAGGAAGCCCGTCATGTGGGTGACGCTCCGGAAGAGCAGGCCCCAAAGGATGCCGGCCACGCCGGCCATCGCACCGCCGACAGCGAATGTCGTGACGATGGTGCGGTTGACGTTGATCCCCATGAGGGCGGCGATTTCCTTGTCCTCGGCGACGGCCCGCATCGCCTTGCCGGTTTTCGTGCTCTCCACGAGGTACCAGAGTCCCAACATCGAGACCGCGGCCACGACCAGCACCAGGAGCTTGGTGCCGGCGATCTCGAAGGTCAGGATCGAACGCTGCTTGGCGAGCCATTCCGGGAGCCGGGGATAGGGCTTGGACGCCGGACCGAAGAGGCCCATCACGGCATTCTGGATGAAGAACGAGACGCCGATCGAGGTGATGAGCGGAATGAGCCGGGGCGAATTGCGGAGTGGCCGGTAGGCGACCCGCTCCATCAGAACGGCCATGAGGGTCGAGATGCTGATCGCCATGATCACGATGAGGACGAGGCAGAGTAGGAAGTTGCTCTCCCAGAGACCGCTGTCGTTGAACTTCTCCGAGGCGATGAAACCGGTCATGGCACCGGCCATGAACACCTCACCATGGGCGAAGTTGATGAAACCCAGCACGCCGTAGACCATCGAGTAGCCCAGGGCGATGAGCCCGTACATCGCACCCTGAGAAAGGCCCGACATGAGCAGGCCCTTGAACTGGTCGGCGGTGAGGCCCATCGCATCAGGGTTGCGCCATCTGGCGAACGGGTTGTCCGGGATGAACTGTTGTGCCAGGAATGCAAGGACACCGACGACGATCAGCCCAACCAGGAAGACCCGGATGAACGTGAGGAACCTGTCGACCCTCGAGACTCGTCTCGCCGACTGTCTGTTGATGATCGCAGTCAAAGTCGTACTCCCGCGGGACCCGGAGGGGTCGTGGCCTTTTGGTCTACCACATGGAGAGGGGGCGGGGCCTTGCGGCCCCGCCCCCGTCTCACGTGTTGATCTTCAGGTTGCTACAGGATTCAACCGGCAGAGGCGGCTTCGCGCCAGCCGGCAACGATGTCGGCGTTATCGGCCATCCATCCGGCAGCGAGCTCCTGGACATGGGCCTCGGAACCGTCACCATTGGTCTG
>PACE01000034.1 GCA_002699725.1 Acidimicrobiaceae bacterium | reverse complement strand
GAGATGCACGCCCGCGTCGACCAACAAACTGCCGGCTGTTCGGCGCAGGTCGTACAGGGTCAGGGGCGGCAGGCCGGCGGTCTCGCAGAGCTGCCTGAGAGCCCTCCTGACGTTGCGGTGGCCCTGCGGGGTGCCTGTGGTGGACAGGAACACGAGGTCCCGCCAAGGGCCCTCTGAGGGGCTTTGGCGGGACTGCCGATGAGCCCCGAGGGACTCCGCGACGAACGTCGGAGCGTCGAGCGAACGTGCACTGTTGTGCGTCTTCAACGCACCCAGGTACATGCCGTCTGGACCCTTGCGCAGGTAAGACCTGACGTGGATGACAGCGGGTTCGACGTCGAGGTCGACGCACTGCCATGTCAATGCCAGAGCCTCTCCAGGCCTCAGTCCGACGCCGAGCATCACCGACCACAAGGCGTGCAGACGATCACCCTCAGCGGCCTTGAGGAGCCGCTGAGCCTGTTCTGGTGACAGCACCGAACCAGCCCTGACAGGCGACGACGCTGGGCAGGTGGAGAGTTGGGCGGGGTTCCAGTCGAGGCGTCGGTTGCGTTGCGCCCACCTGTACGCCTGAGCCAAAACGTTGCGTTGCATCGCCACATAGCGGCTCGACAGCCTCTCGGCCTGTCGAGCCAGGAACCGTTCGACATCGTCCACACTCACGTCGAGTGCGAAACAGGTACCGAACTCTGCGTCGAGATGGCGTCCACACAGTGCGTACAACTCGACGGTCGAAACAGCCAACTGACCTGCGTCGAAACGGCGCCTGATCGACTCATGGAGGTCCCCCAGCAGATCACCGACGGTGAGGTCCTCGGCGGGGACCACCGCCTCGGGTGTCAAACCAGAGAGGAACAACTCTGCGTCACTCCTCGTGTCAAAGGTGCGTCGCAGCCTTCGCCGCTGTCCATCGACCCCACGAGGCAGCGAGGCCATCGCCACCCATCTGCGTCTCGACCTGTCATAGAAGATCGAACCGTCACCCAGACGTCGCGTCGTGCGCCGTGCCATCTCTTCCGTCCCTTCCGACCTGTCGGCCTGGTAGCCACTTGCTCGCCACTCGGCCCTCCGAAGCGCAACCGGCTCAAAAGCCGCTTGACGCTTCGACTGGTCGAAAAGAGCCTCTGAACAGGGGAAACGCGGAAGGAGCTGGGGCGCCGATGTGGCGCAGTCAGGCAGCGCACCTGCTTTGGGAGCAGGGGGTCGGCGGTTCAAATCCGCCCATCCCGACACAACGGCGCCCTACCGGCTCAGAGAGCGATCGACCCCCGGTGGCGGGAACCGGGGGCCGACCTGGAGTCGACACCGGGAACCGCCGCTTCGGCGGGGATGCGACGGAAGACCCGTTAATGCGCCGNCCCGTTCTGAGGGGCCCANCCGCCGGGAATCTCNGAAGCGGGATCCGACGGACCGGACCCGTTGTTCGACGCGGAACTTACCCCGCCTTTCGCGGGTTGTCACGCGGACCCTTCCGGGAGCCGGATCCTTCCGTCCCCTAGGCTCCGCCACCGTGGAACTGCTCGTCCTCCGACACGCACGGCCCGAGGCCGAATCCCGCCCCGACGGCGAGGGCGCCAACCCTCCCCTGTCCGACATCGGCCGACGCCAGGCCCAGGTGACGGCCGACCTGCTCGCCGGGGAGGGCATCGAACACGTCGTCACCAGCACGATGCGCCGGGCCATCGAGACGGCTGACCCCCTGGTCCGACGCCTCGGACTCGAACCCGAGCCCGTGGTCGGACTCGAGGAATCCGATCGCCACCGCTCCGAGTACGTCCCGGCCGAGGAGATGGGCAAGGACCACGCCATCGTGCGCGAGTTCCTCGAGGACCGGGAATCGGTGTTCGGAGGCGACTACCCAGCCTTCCGGCTCCGGGTCACCGACGCCTTCGACGGGATCGTGGAACGCAACCGGGGCCGCACCGTCGCCGTGTACTGCCACGGCATGGTGATGGGCGTCTTCCTCCAGACGATCCTCGGCCACGACGACCCGTTCCGGATCTACCACGACTACTGCGGGATCCTCCGCGTGACCGCCTCATCGAACGGGATCCGCACCGTGCGCTGCGTCAACGAGACGGCCCACGTCCGCCACCTTCTGGGCTGAGCACACGCTCGCCAGTCGGAAGGGTGGCCGGGCCGGCCCCGAAGGACCGACCATTGAAACGCGTACCCCGTACGGGATTCGAACCCGTGTTACCAGGTTGAGAACCTGGCGTCCTGGGCCTCTAGACGAACGGGGCCAGTGACAGGCCCACGGCCGATACGTGAATCGGGTCCGTGGGCGGCGCTCAGTGTAGCGACGGCCGTTCAGACCGCCTCTTGCTCGGGGGGAAGGACTCGAACCCTCAATGACTGGACCAGAACCAGCTGTGTTGCCAATTACACCACCCCCGAAGGTGGGCCCCGGAGGGCGGCGTCAGCGTAACGGCTTCTCGGATTCGAGCGACCGGCCGACGGCATGCGTCCGTCGCCCCCACCCGGTGTGACGGCGCTGGATCAGAGCCGCTGACGGGCCCGATCGATGCGTCGAAGGACCTCGTGGCGTTCCATGCACTCGGCCATGGTCTCGAAGAGCGGCGGACCGACCGTGCGCCCGGTCACCGCCACCCGGACCGGCGCCTGGGCCTTGCCCAACCTGAGCCCCAACCCCTCGCCCACCTCAAACACAGCGCCCTTGACCGCCTCCGCCTCCCAGGGGCAGTCGGCCAGCGCCCCCGCCGCGCCGTCGAGCATCTCGACGGCCAGGGGTCCGTCCACCATCACCTTCTGCCAGGAGTCGGGGTCGTCGACTGGGTCGTCGAGGAACAGGAAGTCGACGAACCGGACCACGTCGCCGAGCGTCCGCAGCTTCTCCTGCACCAGGTCGACCATGCGGTCGAAGACGCCCTCGTCAAAGCGGTCGGGTGCCCAGGGCGCCTCGGCCAGCCAGGGGCCCGCCCGTTCGATGAAGTCGGGCTTGGAGAGCCCCCGGAGGTGGGTGGCGTTGACGTGCTCCAGTTTCCTGAGGTCGAAGAAGGCGGCCGCCTTGTTGACGTCCTCGATGCGGAAGAGGTCGACGATCTCACCGATCGGCCGGACTTCGACGTCGTCAGGCGGTCCCCAGCCCAGCAGGGCGAGGTAGTTGACTAACGCCTCCGGCAGGTAGCCACGTTCGCGGAAGTCGCCCATCGCCACGTCGTCGCGTCGCTTGGACAACTTCTGGCGGGACTCGTTGACCAGCAGCGGCAGGTGGGCGTAGGTCGGGTGTGGTACGCCCATGGCGTCGAGCAGCAGGAGCACCTTGGGCACGCCCGAGAGCAGGTCCTCGCCGCGGATGGCATGGGTGATGTCCATGTCGGCGTCGTCGACGGCGTTGGCCAGGAGGAACATCGGCGAACCGTTCGACCGCCAGATGACGAAGTCCTCGAGGTCGGAGGTGTCGAACGAGACCTCGCCACGGACGATGTCGTCGAAGGCCATGGTGCGTCCCTCGGGCATCCGGAAGCGGACGGCCAACCCGTCGGACAGTGCCGTGCCGTCGACCTCGTCGTTGTCGGCGTCGCAGAGATAGGCAAGTCCCCGGGCCAGCAGATCCTCGACGACCTCACGATGGCGGTCTGAACGCTTCGACTGGTAGTAGGGGCCCTCGTCCCAGTCCAGGCCCAGCCACTCGAGTTCGGCGAGGAGCGCCTCGGTCAACTCGGGACGGTTGCGCTCGGCATCGGTGTCCTCGATCCGCAGCACGAAGGTGCCGCCGGTCGAACGGGCGTGCAGCCAGTTGAACAGGGCCGTACGGGCACTGCCGACGTGGAGGTAGCCCGTGGGAGACGGGGCGAACCGGACTCGGTGCGTCACCGGGCGCAGGGTAGCGGCGAGGGCTTCGAGGCGGGTCAGCCGACGATTGCGTGGCGCAGGATCCCCGCCACCGTGGCGACGAGGGCGTCGTGGTCGGCGCCCCACCGTTCGAGGCCCGGACGGTGGTTGGCGACGTGGGCCAGCATGGCGATGACGACACCGGCCGTCGCCTTCGGGTCCATGTCGCTGTCGTGCGCCGCGACGAGGTCCACGAGGGCGTTGGTGGCGCCGTTCAGGAGCCACGTGCGCAGGTCGCGGAAGCGGAAGTCGCCCTCCATCGATGCCAGGTCGAGCACCTTGAGGATCGCACGGTGGTCGGTCCAGAAGGTGAGGAACCCGTCGACCACCTCGTGCGCCGCCGCGTCGGGGTCACCCGACCAGTCACGCCCGGTGATCAGGAACTGCAGTTCTTCGTGCCACGCCTCAGTCAGGACCGCCGCCTGGACGAGGACGGCCGACTCGGCGTCTGGGAAGTACTGGTAGAAGGTGGCCGGCGAGGTACCGGCGGTGCGGGCGATGTCGACGACCTTGAGGTCCCGGTAGCCGCACGACTCGAGTTGCTCTGCGGTTGCGTCGAGGAGGCGCTGGCGGGTGGCGAGGCCCCGGCGGCCCGGCATGCGGCCGTCGGCGGCCCGTTCGTCGATCTCCGCTGCCAGTTCGTCGCTGGGACCCGACTCCCCACCGTTCGCCGGCTCGTTGTTCATGGGGCCACTGTAGACCTGACGCTCCATCAGGCGAGCATGTGGATGGTGTCGGTCCCGAGGTCCGCCGCCCGTGGACCAACCGGCCTGGCCCTCGGCGGTGCGGTACGCAGTTGGTGGTGTCCGGAGGGAACCGGGTCGCCTCGTGCCAGCCACCGGGCCACGCCGGCCAGCGGTACGTCGAGCAGCACGCCGCGACCGGCGTCGAGGGCTCCCAGCCCGGCCGCCGCGGCGACGAGGCCCGTCGCCGGATCGGCGACGGCATCGGCCACGAAGGCGAGCGGGGCCTCGAGCAGCAGCCCTCCCGAGACGGCAGCGTCGTCGCCGAANGCCACGCCGTCGGCACGCTGCCCGGTTCGGCCGTAGCCGGTGATCGACACCCAGACGGCACCCCGGTCGACCTCCCGTCCGGCGTCGACGCCCAGTTGGGCCAGCGCCCGTGGCCGGCTGCCCTCGATGACCACGTCGGCGGCGGCGACCAGGCGCCGGAGCGAGTCCCGCCCGGCGCTGCTGCGAAGGTCGAGCGCCACCGAGGCCTTGCCGCCGTTCAGGAGGTCGAAGAATCGGCCCGGCCCCTTCCGTGCGGAGTCGGGCCGACCGGTGGACTCGACCTTCACCACCCGACATCCCGAGCGTCGCAGGAGGTCGCCGCACAGGGGAGCCGCCCAGAGCGAACCCAGTTCGACGACGAGCGGGGCATCTGGGCGCTCAAAGGCGCCGCCCTCGGCCACGACGGCGAAGGGACCGTCGGGCGCTGTCCCCGGCACGCCCAGCGGCAGGCCCAGCAGGTCGGCCCGCTCGGCCAGCCAGGCACTGGTGCGCCCGCCGACCGCACGTCGGACGGTCCGCCGGTCGTCCCCGTCGACGGCCTCTTCGAGCAGCGCCGGCAGTGCTGCGACGTCGTCGGGTCGGGCCAGGTTCAGGCAGACCGGGCCGTCGGCCGATTCGAGCAGGTGCGCCCGGCCCCCGACCGAGGTGGTGCCGGCCCGTCCCAGCCCGGCGATGGCCGCACGCTCGCCCAGCAGCGCCGGTCCGTCCACCTTGATGCCGCCGAACTGGGACAACGCCTCGGCAGTGGCCTCGAGTCCGGTGGCAACCGGTACCGGTACCTGTCGGGGTGGACCGTCTGCGGCGCCGGTCAGCGACATCGCCCCTGAGGCGGCCCAGGCGAGCGCCGCGCCATCGACTCGGTCGACGGCGTCGGTCAGGCTGCTGTGCAGCGCCTGGAGGCTCCCGGGACACGTCGTCGGCATCGTGGATGGATCGTACGGCACCGGCGCATCCCTGGCCGGAGTGGCGCGCACGGCGTCCGGTGACCGATCATCGGGACCCACCATCGTCCACGAGGAGCCGACATGGCCGAACTCAAGCCCGGGAGTCGCTGGGCCAGCCAGGTGTGCACGACCGAGGTGATCGTCGTCCGGTCCCCCGGCGGCGACGTCAACCTCGAATGCGGCGGGAGCACCATGGTCCCCCCCGGCGAGGGCGGCCNNAACGGCTCCCCCGACGCCGCTGCCTCCGAGGGCTCCCAACTCGGCAAGCGCTACGTCGACGGCGACGATGCCCTCGAGATCCTGTGCACCAAGCCCGGCGACGGCTCGCTGGGGGTTGGCGGCACGCTGCTCGGCCTCAAGGAGGCCAAGCCCCTCCCGGCCTCCGACTGAGCCGCCAGACCTCCGCCCGAAGGCCCGACCGCTGTGAACCTCATGATGTTGCTGGAGATGGCAGCCGGTGGCTTCGCCGACCGGGTGGCCGTCGGCACCCGCGACAGCGGCCTGACGTTCGCCGAACTCTTCGAGCGGTCCGGCGCCATCGCCGATCGACTCCGGTCGGTCGCCGCCGGGCACCTGGTNCTCGCCGACGTCTCCTCCGAGGCCCTCCCTGCGATGCTCTTCGGTGCCTCCTGGGCGGGGATCCCCTTCGTCCCCCTCAACTACCGACTGGCCGACGCAGAACTGCGCACGCTTGCCGGTCGGGTGTCGCCCGCCCTGGCCGTCGCCGAGCCCGGTGCGGCCGGACGCCTCGACGGGATCGACGGCGTCGAGACCGTCGATCGGNCCGTCCTCTGGACCGAACTGGCGACGGCGCTGTCGGCCGACCACGACTGGGCATTCGACGGCGAGGACGTGGCCGTGCTCCTGTTCACCAGCGGCACGACGGGAGACCCCAAGGCGGCGGTCCTTCGCCAGCGCCACCTGGTCTCCTACATCCTCGGTTCCGTCGAGTTCGGCTCGGCCGGCGAGGAGGAGGCGGCCCTGGTGAGCGTCCCGCCATATCACGTGGCCGGCATCGCCGCGNTCCTCTCGAACGCCTTCGCCGGACGTCGCCTGCTCCAACTCCCGACGTTCGAGCCCAACGCCTGGATCGACCTCGTTCGGTCCGAGGGGGTCACCAGCGCAATGGTCGTGCCCACGATGCTGGCCCGGATCGTGGAACACCTCGACGCCGAGGGCCCGGGCTCCCCCGGTCTGCCCACCCTGAGGGCGCTCTCGTACGGGGGTGGCCGCATGCCGCAGCCCGTGGTCGAACGGGCGCTCGAACTGCTTCCCGACACGAGCTTCGTCAACGCCTACGGACTGACCGAGACCAGTTCGACGGTCGCCCTGCTCGGCCCCGACGAACACCGGGCAGCAGTTGCCAGCAACGACCCGGCGGTACGCCGCCGCCTTGCGTCTGCGGGTCGGCCAATGCCCGGCATCGAGGTGTCGATNCGCGACGAGGCCGGTGCGGAGGCACCGGTCGGCCAAGCNGGCGACATCTGGCTTCGGGGCGAGCAGGTCTCCGGCGAGTACCGGGAACAGGGCTCGAGGCTCACCGACGACGGCTGGTTCCCCACCAACGACGGTGGCTGGCTCGACGACGAGGGCTACCTGTTCGTCACCGGCCGCATCGACGACGTCATCGTCAAGGGCGGCCAGAACATCTCCCCCGGCGAGATCGAGGGAGTGCTGCTGCGGCATCCGGCCGTCGCCGACGCTGCTGCCATCGGACTGCCGGACCACGAGTGGGGTGAACGCATCGTCGTGGCCGTCGCCACCCATGCCGGTGTCGAGGCGTCCGCCGAGGAGTTGTGCGCCCTCGTCAGACGGGAGTTGCGGTCGAATCGGACGCCCGACCACGTCGAGTTCGTCGACGACCTGCCCTACGGCGACACCGGCAAACTCCTGCGGCGCGTCCTGCGCGAGCAGTTGGCGCACCTCGGGGACGCCTGACGGGGCCGTCCGGACCGGCCACACTGGTGGGATGGACCCCGTGGTGTGGTCGGCCGACGAGGCCGCAGAACGGCTCACCGGACCGACAGCGGACCTCGACGCCGGGGTCCTCCGGGGCGTGCCGGCGGTCGTGGTGGACGATGCCCACCTGCTGTCGACCGATGCCCTCGACCCGCTGGCGTTGCTCCCGCTCGTCTGCATCGGCGTGGTCGCCTCCGACGCCAACGCCCCCGGCTTCGATGCGGTCGCCCCGGACCTGGTGACCGGCCACCTGCTCGCCGAGGCGGTCCACGACCGGCCAAATGCAGCAACCGCACTCGCACAGGTGCTGCGGGCCTCGGAGGGCCAGGCGACCGAGGCGGCACTCCTCCTGGAGTCGACCGCCTATGCCACGCTCCAGGCGGGACCCGAGTTCGCCACTTGGCTGGCCGGGCGGGGGCGCCGCGTCCGGCCCGGGGAGCCGGACCCACCGGTGCTCGTCGACGACGACGGTGCCCGGGTGCGGCTCACGCTCAACCGCCCCCGCCTGCACAACGCCTACTCGGCGGCCATGCGCGACGCCCTCGTGGAGGCCCTTCGTGCCCTCGTTGCGGGCGACGGGCGGCCGATCCTGCTCGTTGGCGCCGGGCCCTCGTTCTGCGCCGGTGGTGACCCGGCCGAGTTCGGCAGCGTCGACGACCCGGCCACCGCCCACCTCATCCGCACGACCGCGAANGCTGCACCCTGGATGGACAGGCTGGCCGACCGCCTCACGGTACGGGTGCACGGCGCCGCCGTCGGCGCCGGCGTGGAGTTGGCCGCCTTCGCCCATCGCGTCGAGGCCACNGACGATGCGACGTTCTGCCTGCCCGAGGTCTCGATGGGGCTCATCCCCGGCGCCGGCGGGACGCTCAGCGTGCCTCGCCGGATCGGCCGCCAGCGCACACTGGCCTGGTGNCTCGAAGGTGCNACGATCGACGCAGCGACGGCGCTCGCCTGGGGGCTCGTCGACCAGGTCGACTGAGGTCGTCCGGAAGAGGCGCCTAGAGGCGCTCGAGGATCGTGACGTTGGCCTGGCCGCCGCCCTCGCACATGGTCTGGAGGCCGAAGCGGCCGCCGGTGCGCTCGAGTTCATGCAGCAGCGTGGTCATGAGTTTGGCGCCTGAGCAGCCCAGCGGGTGCCCCAGGGCGATGGCGCCGCCGTTCACGTTGACCTTCTCGAGCGGCACGTCGTGTTCGCGCATCCAGGCCAGCGGCACGCAGGCGAACGCCTCGTTGCACTCGAAGAGGTCGAAGTCCTCGATCGACATGCCGGTGCGCTCGAGGGCGTAGGCAGTGGCGGCGATGGGTCCGGTCAGCATGTAGATCGGGTCGTCGCCACGCGCGCTGACGTGGTGGATGCGTGCCTTCGGGGTGAGGCCGTGCTCCTCGACGGCCCGCTCCGAGGCGATCAGCAGCGCAGCAGCGCCGTCGCTGATCTGGCTGGCTACGGCGGCGGTGAGGCGCCCGCCCTCGACCAGCGGTGCCAGCGAGGCCATCTTCTCGAGCGAAGTCTCGCGTCGGGGTCCCTCGTCGTGCCCGACGCCGGCCACCGGCACGACCTCGGCGTCGAAGCGACCCTCGTCGATGGCCGTGGCGGCCCGCTGGTGGCTGACCAGGGCGAAGGCCTCCATCTCCTGGCGGGTGATGTCCCACTTCTGCGCGATCAGTTCGGCGCCTCGAAACTGCGTCACCTCCTGGGTGCCGTAGCGGTCGACCCAGCCGGTGGAACCCGAGAAGGGGTCCTCGTGGCCGTACGGGACCGCAGCCTCGAGGGCCAGCCCGAGGGGAATCATGCTCATGTTCTGGACGCCGCCGGCGACCACCAGGTCCTGCACGCCGGCCCAGACGCCCATTGCGGCGAAGCTCACGGCCTGCTGGCCGGACCCGCACTGGCGGTCGATGGTGGTGCCGGGGACGGCCTCGGGCAGGCCCGCCGCCAGCCAGGCGGTGCGGGCGATGTCGCCGGCCTGCGGTCCGAGGGCGTCGACACAGCCGAACACGACGTCCTCGACGGCCGCGGGGTCGACGCCGGTGCGCTCGAGTAGTGAGCCGATCACATGGGCGCCCAGGTCGGCGGGATGGACCTGCGACAGGCCACCGCCGCGCCTCCCGGTCGGGGTGCGGACGGCATCGACGATGTAGGCCTCGGCCACGGGTGCTCCTCGGGTCGCTCTGGTGGAGACGATACGCGTGCAGGGGGCGCGATCCCTAGCGGGGCTCGCGCGGCAGGCCCAGCACCCGTTCTCCGATCACGTTGCGCTGCACCTGGTTGGTGCCTGCGTAGATGGTGTGGGCCCGGCTGTAGAGGAAGGTGCGTTGGAGGCCGTCGAGTTCGTAGCCGAGGCCGAGCGGGTCCTCTCGAGACACCGTGGCGGCATTCCCCGCTGCGCCGCCGACCATGCCGCTGGCCCCCCGGATCCTCATGCCGAGTTCACCGAGGCGTCGGTGCCAGGTGGCCCAGAAGAGCTTTCCGATCGACATCTCGGGGCCGGGCGCCCCACCGGCCCCGAGCGCGCTGAGCATTCGCAGGTTGTTCCACCGCATGATCTCGAGTTCGCTGCGGGCCCGCACCAGGTCCTGGCGGAGCACCGGGTCGTCGATGACCCCCGTCTCGGACGCCAGGGCGACCAGTGCGTCGAACTCCTGGCGGAAGCCGGCCTGCTGGCCGAGCGTCGAGGCGCCGCGCTCGAAGCCGAGCGTGCCCATGGCGACCTGCCAACCGTTGCCCTCGCCCCCGACGACGAGGTCGGCGTCGGTCTCGGCATCGTCGAAGAACACCTCGTTGAACTCAGAGCCACCGGTGATCTGGACGATGGGCCGGACCTCAACCCCGGGCTGGTCCATCGGTACCAGCAGGTACGACAGGCCCCGGTGGCGCTCGCCTTCGGGATCGGTGCGGACGACGACGAACGCCCACTGGGCGAACTGGGCCAGCGAGGTCCAGACCTTCTGTCCCGACACCAGCCAGCGTCCGTCCTCGAGGCGGGCGCTGGTGGCCACGTTGGCCAGGTCGGAGCCGGCGTCGGGCTCGGAGTAGCCCTGGCACCAGAACTCGTCGCCGGCGAGGATCCCCGGGACGAACCGATGCTGCTGCTCGACGCTGCCGAAGGCCAGGAGCGTCGGTCCGAGCAGCGTCAGCCCGATGTTGGGGAGCCGTCCCGGGGCACGGGCCTCGACGTAGGCCTGGTGGAACACCACCTGCTCGAACAGGGAGGCTCCACGGCCACCCAGTTCCGTCGGATAGTCGAGTCCCAGCCAGCCGCCCGAGGCGAGCTCCCGCTCCCAGGCGATGAGGACCTCGGGGGCGATGTCCTCGCGACCCGTGCCGCCGCGTCCCCGCAGGCGGGCGAAGTCGCCGACGAGGTGCTCCTCGAGCCAGGTTCGGGCCTCGTCCGCGAAGGCGAGTTCGGTCGCGCTGAACGAGGGGTCCACGGCGTCGACCGTACCGGTCAGGCCGGAGGCGAAAGCAGGCGGGTGAGGGCCGAGCAGAGCCCATCCAGCCGGTTCGCCGTCTGCTGGTAGGCGTCGCGGTTCTCGCCGTAGGGGTCGGCGACCTCGTCGGCCACCCGGCCGGTGGTCATGTGGCCGCCGCGGGCGCCGTCGAGGCGCGCTGCCCAGTCCCGAAGTCCCTCGTCGTCTACCGGTGGCCCGACCTGTCCACCCAGGCGGGCGACCTCGCCGGCCAGGAAGGTTCGCCCGCGTGCCATCGGGTCGAGACGGCCTACGACGGCCTCGTGTTGGCGGGTCATGGCGACGATCAGGTCGGCACCGTCGACGATCTCTGCGTTGAGGTGGCGGCTGAGGTGCCCGGTCAGGTCGATGCCCCGGTCGCGGAGCACCTCGATGCCGTGGCCCGTCGCCGGGCCGCCGTCCATGGCNTGGGTGCCGGCCGATGCAACCGGGTGNTCCGCCCCGGCGGCGGTGAGGCNGTGGCGNAGAAGCGCCTCGCCCATGGGNGAACGACAGATGTTGCCCGTGCACACGAAGAGGATCATCGGGCGGGACGCTAACCGTCCGATCGACGGCCCGACAGGATCGATGGGGGCGCCGCGACGTAGCGTCGCCAGTCGAGGCGACCGGAGGGAGCAAGGAACGATGTCGGGTCCGATGACCGGCGTGAAGGTTGTGGAGTTGGGGGTCTGGGTGGCCGGCCCGGCGACCGGCGGGATCCTCGCCGACTGGGGCGCCGACGTGGTGAAGATCGAGCCTCCCTCCGGAGATCCGGCCCGCATGTTCCAGAAGATCCTGGGCGGCGACCTGCCGACCAACCCGGTGTTCGAGCTCGACAACCGCTCGAAGCGCGGTATCGCCCTCGACCTGACCAGCGAGGAGGGACTCGAAGTCGCCCTCGACCTGATCGCCGAGGCCGACGTGTTCGTCACCAACCTGCGCATCGGCGCCCTCGAACGCCTCGGCCTCGGTGCCGAGCATCTCTGCGAGCGTTTCTCACGCCTCGTCTACTGCCACATCACCGGCTACGGCCGGGAGGGCGACGACGCCGACCGGGCCGCCTACGACGTGGCGGCTTTCTGGTCCCGCTCGGGGATCGCCCACCTCCTGACCGAGCCCGGCGGCGACCCGCCGTTCCAGCGGGGCGGCATGGGCGACCACTCGACGGGCATCTCGGGCGCCGCCGCCGTCTCGGCGGCCCTGTTCTCCCGGGAGCGCACCGGCGAGGGCCAACTGGTGTCGACCTCACTGCTCCGTCAGGGCATCTACACGATCGGGTTCGACGTGAACNTCCTGTTGATGTGGGGCGCCCCGATGCAGCTCGGCACACGCTCGACGATGGGCAACCCGTGCATCAACAACTACACGGCGGGCTGCGGCCGCCGCTTCTGGATCGTCGGTCTCGAGGGAGACCGGCACTGGCCGCCGCTGGCCCGCGTCGTCGGCCATCCCGAGTGGATGGACGACGAGCGCTTCGCCACCATCCGGGACCGTGCCATCAATTCCACGGAGTTGATCGCCCTGTTGGACGAGGTGTTCGCCACCCGGACGATGGACGAATGGGAGGAGGCGTTCGCCGCCGAGCCCGAGTTCTTCTGGGCGCCCATCAATGACCTCGAGTCGCTGTTGGGCGACCCGGCCTTCCACTCCTCCGGTGCGATGGTCGAGGTGCCGGACGGGGCGTCGGGCACGCTCATGGTCGCCACGCCGGTTGACTTCTCCGGCACCCCCTGGGAGGCGCGGTCGACGGCGCCCGGGATCGGNGAGCACACCCGTGAGGTGCTGGCCGACCTGGGCCGCAGCGATGCAGAGATCGAAGCCCTGCTGGCCACCGGCGCAGCGACCGAGGGCGGTTCCGACTAGGCGAGACCGGCCGCNAGGGCGGCGGCGATGCGGTCCCTGGCCTCGCCGGCGGCGGGGACCACGTCGGCGAAGCCGACGAAGCCGTGGATCATCGTGGCGAAGTTGTCGTAACCGACCGTTACGCCCGCCGCTGCCAGCGCCTCCGCGTAGCCGGCGCCCTCGTCCCTGAGCGGGTCGTGCCCGGCGGTCGCCACGTGGGCCGGGGGGAGCCCCGACAGGTCGGCGGCCCGGATCGGCGCGGCATAGGGATCGCCGGTGAACGGCAGGGTTCCCACGTAGTGCCGGGCGAACCAGTCCATGCCCTCGCGGGTGAGCANTGGGCCGTCGGCGTTCTCCTCCATCGAGGGCCAGCGGTCGAAGTCGAGGTCGGTGACCGGGTAGATGAGAAGTTGGAAGGCGANGGCGGGGCCACTCCGGTCACGGGCCATCTGGCACACGACGGCCGCCAGGTTCCCGCCGGCGCTGTCCCCGGCGACGGCTAGGCGTCCCGGGTCGACGCCGAGGTCGGCGGCGTGGTCGGCCACCCAGCAGGTCGCCGCGTAGCAGTCCTCGGGGGCGGCCGGGTACGGGTGCTCGGGCGCCAGGCGATAGTCGACCGANACGTAGACGGCGCCGGTGCGGTTGGCGAGCCCCCGGCACGTGGCGTCGTGGGTTGTGATGCTGCCCAGCACCCAGCCGCCGCCGTGGAAGAACACGACCACCGGGGCTGGAACGGCGGCGCCATCCGGCCGGTAGACGCGCACCGGCAGGGGTCCGTCCGGTCCGGGCACCTCGAGGTCCTCGACCGATGCCACGTCCTCTCCCGGCGGTGGATTCCCTTGCTCGAACAAGGTCCGGACCTCCTGGGCCGTCATGGAGCCCAGGTCGTCGAACTGCATCGGNAAGGCCTCGAGGACGGCCAGGAGCATGGGATCAATCGGCATCGNAGGGCCTCCGGGTCCTCGGGGACGAGCGCGCTCAGGCGCCTTCGGCGGCCAGGCGGTCGTCGTCGTACTGGTACTGGGGCTCCGGGTTGCGTTCGCTGCGGGTGTCGCCCTCGGCGCTGACCACACCGTTGTTGAGTCCGCTGCTGGCACTGTCCTTCCAGGACGCGTCGTCGGTCCAACGCACGCCTGTGTCGACGATGGTGCCGGGCACGTCGATGGCCTCGAAGGCGCTGAACGCNCGTCGCAGAAGGTCACGCTGGAAGTCGGGCTCGTGGGGGCGGCCGGCGGTGTAGCCCAGCGGCAGNTCAACNAACGCCGCCCGGGGCGGGTTGGCCGCGGCGGTGATGCTGTATGCCGCGGTGAGGCAGAGGGTGGGGACGCCGGCAGCCTCCAGCGCCCGTGCGACCAGACCCACGGTCTGGTGGCAGACCGGTCANACGGGCACAAGCAGCGCCAGGTCGACGTCCATCGCCGTGACGGCGTCGACAACCTGGGGGACCAACTCCGATTCGGCAAGGCGCACCGAGTAGATGCCGCCCATGAAGGCGACCGCCTCGGGGGCCAGCCCGCCGATGACGCCCTCGTCGGCGAGTTCGTGGAGTCGGTCGACCGGGAAGACGATGTTGGGGTCCTCGCGGGCGGGGACGAGGTCGTAGGCGAAGTGGGTGAGCCGCACGTCGACGGCCGGCTCGTCGGTGCGGACCATGCGGATGCCGGTGTCGTCGTTCCAGTGGAACGCCACGTGGCCCCTCCGGTAGGCACCACCCGAGGCGACCAGCACGACGGTCGAGTCGGCGACCGGCTTCGTCAGCGGGGTCCAGGACGGCGCATCGGGGCGCTCGGCCCAGCGGTAGGGCTCGTAGCCCAGGGCGTCGTACTGCTCGCGGGTGCGGGCGATGTAGTCGACGGGGGTGCTGTTCACCGGCCCATCGTCGCACGTCGGGCAGTGGAGGACGAGCCAAGATCGCGCCGAATCACGCGAGCATTTACACTGAGAGTAATTGCTCGTACACTCAGGTCATGTCGGAATCCGGGGCACTGCGCGTCGAGGACCTGGCCGCCGAGGCCGGGACCAGCGTCGACACCATCCGGTACTACCAGCGCCTGCGCCTGCTCGACCCACCACGACGGGTCGGCCGGCGCGCCGAGTATGGCGGCGCACACGTTGTCCGACTGGCGGAGATTCGCAGACTGGCCGACAACGGCTTCACGCTCGCCCAGATCCGCAATCTGAGCAACCAGCCGACCGACGACCTGGGCCGTCTGGCCGACGAGGCACGCGTCCGCTCCCTCTCCCGGGCCGAGGTTGCCGGGCGAGCAGGCGTGCCGGAAGGCCTCGTCGTCCTCCTCACCGACAACGGACTCCTCCAGCCCCTGGACCGCTCCGATCCGGAGCCACGCTTCGACGAGGGCGCCGTGGCAATGGTCGAGGCCGGCCTCGCCATCAGCAACGCCGGCATCCCACTCGACGAACTCGTACACCTCGCCGCCGACCACGCCACCAACGTCGACGAGGTCGTCCGACGAGCCGTCGACCTCTTCGAGGCGCATGTGAAGGCGGATGCAGGCTCGGACGAGGACCTGGCCGAGGTCGTCCGGACGCTGTTGCCGGCCGTGGTCCGCCTCGTTGCCCAGCACTTCCACCGCTCCCTCGTCGCCCACGCCCGCGCCCGCATGGGCGACGGTGACCGCCACTCCCTTGCCGATGCCCTCGTCGCCGTCGACGACCTCGAGGTCCGCTGCGAATGGCCCTGAACCCCTTCCCCGCGCGACCCGACGAGGCCCTCGAGGCCACGACCGTGGAGATCGACGCCGCCTCCCCCGCTGCCGACCCGCTCGCCTGGTTGGCCGCCTCCCCCGACGACGCCTGGTTCTGGGAAATCCCCGAGGACGACGTCGCCTGGGTCGGACTCGGTCGGGCCGACGCAGTCGAGCCGTCCGGCGACGACCGGTTCGCCGATGCCGCCCTGGCGGCCGAATGGATCCTCGGCCGACTCGTCGTCGATGCACCAGGCGACGCCCCCCTCCCCCGGCTGGCCGCCGGGTTCGCCTTCGACCAGCACGAGCCCGACGAGCACTGGCGCCCCCTCGGTGCCGGCCGCCTGGTCCTGCCGGCCGTCCAGGTGCTGCGACACGGCGGACGTTCGTGGCTGACCGCCGTCGGCACCAGCCCGGGGCCCGGTCCGTCGACGTCGACACCCCTGCCGCTCGGGCATCTCGACGTCGAGCCTGCCGACTGGACCGACCCCGAAGAGCGCGAGCACTATCGCCGCCTGATCCGATTGGCCCTTGCCGCCATCGCACGGGGCGACCTGGACAAGGCGGTCCCGTGCCGCTCGATCCACGTCGATCGTCGACCCGACCTCCCCCTCCTGCTGGCCACGCTGCGCGAGCAGTACCCCGGTTGCGCCACGTTCTGCGTGAGCGACGGCCCGACGGTCTTCGTGGGAGCGACACCCGAACGCCTCGCCGCCGTGCACGGGGGCCGACTGCACACCGCCGCCCTCGCCGGGTCGGCGCCCCGGCACATCGACCACGCCATCGACGACGCACTCGGCCAGGGCCTGCTGACCAGCCCCAAGGAACGCTTCGAGCATNCCGTGGTGGTCGACGCAGTGACCGCCGCCCTCGAGGGACTCGGAGTGGTCGCCCACCACCCGGTCGAGCCCGAACTGCTGAGGCTCCACGGCATCCAGCACCTGCACACCCCGATCAACGCCGACCTGCCTGCCGCAACCGGCCTGCTCGACCTGGTCGGCGCCCTCCACCCGACGCCGGCCGTCGCCGGACATCCAGCGGACCTGGCCTCGGACCTGCGCAGCCGGCACGAGGGCATGGAGCGCGGTTGGTTCGCCGGGCCCTTGGGCTGGCTGGATGCTGCAGGCGACGGCGAGTTCCGGGTGGCGCTGCGGTCGGCCCTGGTCGAACCCTCGGGCACCATCCTGTACGCGGGTGCCGGCGTGGTCACCGGCAGCGACCCGGAGCGCGAACTGCTCGAGACCGATGTGAAGCTACGGGCGATGCTCGGCCCGGTGCTGGCCGCCTCGGAACGGTCATGAGTACCGCCGCCGATCCCGTTGCCACACAGGCGGCGCTGCGGGCCTTCTTCTCCCAACTGGCGGCCGGCGGCGTCGCCCACGTCGCTGTCTCGCCCGGTTCCCGCTCCACACCGCTGACCATCGCCGCCGACCGAACCGCCGGGCTGGACCTGTCGATCCACCTGGACGAGCGGGCCGGTGCCTTCTTCGCCCTCGGTCTGGCACGTGCCACGCGACGACCGGTGGCGCTGGTCTGCACGTCGGGCACCGCAGCCGCCAACTACCTCCCNGCCGTGGTCGAGGCCTTCCACTCGGGTGTACCCCTCGTCGTGCTCTCCGCCGACCGCCCGCCCGAACTGCAGGGTCGCGGTGCCGCCCAGACCATCGACCAACAGCACCTCTACGGCACGCACGTCCGCCGCTACGTGGAGGCGGCGGTGGCCGGCACCGAGCCGCCNGAGGCGGCTGCGGCACTGGCCGTTTCGGTTCTCGGGACGGCCGTCGGCCCGGCACCCGGGCCCGTCCACGTGAACTGGCCGCTGCGCGAGCCGCTCGAGCCACCGGATGTCGACCCGGCACCGCTCGAACTGCTGGCCTCCCCGGCACCGACGACATGGCCGACGCCTCCCTCCCTCCCCGACACGCCTCGGGGCGTCCTGGTCGCCGGCCCCATGGACCTCGACGCCGGCGGCATCGCCGCCGTGGCCGAACTCGCCGCCCGCACNGGCTGGCCCATCCTCGCCGANCCGGCTTCGGGCCTGCGCCGCGGGCCACACGTTGCGGATACGCCTGTGGTGGCCTGCGGCGAGCACCTCCTCCCGACCCCGTGGGCCGACTCCCACGTTCCGGACGTGGTCGTCCAACTCGGCGCCATGCCGACCAGCAAGGCCTACCGGCTCTGGCTGGANCGNAACCGGCCGGCCACCGTCATCACCGTCGACCACCTGGGCCGGCACCCTGACGCCGCCCTGGCGGTCACCGACCGGGTCGACCACGAGCCGGGCGCATGGGCCGCCTCCGTCGAGGCGCCTGCACACGGCACGACCGACTGGACTTCGGCGTGGACCGGTGCCGAGGAGGCAGCGGCGGGGGCCGTCGCCGACTTCGTTGCAACGGCGCCGTTCGACGAGCCGTCCGTGGTGGAGGCCATCGACGCCCTGGCCGGCCCCTTGAACCTGGTCGTCGCCAACTCCATGCCGATCCGCGACCTCGACGCCTTCCTCCCTGCATCGACCCGGCCCCTGCGCGTGGTCGCCAACCGCGGCGCCAACGGCATCGATGGACAGGCTTCCACGGCCCTCGGCGTGGCCATCGGATCCCCCGACCCCACAGTGCTCCTCACCGGCGACCTGGCGCTGCTCCACGACCTTTCGGGGCTCACCGCCGCCGACCGGCTGGGTGCCGACCTCACCGTCGTCGTGGTCGACAACGACGGCGGCGGCATCTTTACGTTCCTGCCGATCGCCGACTCGCCGACCGTCGACCACCGCCGACTGTTCCACACGCCGCACGGCCTGGACCTGGCCCACGTGGCCCGGCTCTGCGATGCCTCCTACACGCGGGTCACCGACCGGGCGTCGCTCGATGCGGCGCTGGCCACGACTGTCGGGCGGGCGGGGCTCCACCTCGTGCACGCCCCGGTCGATGCCGCCACCAACGTCGGCCTGCACCGGGGGGCGGCTGCTGTCGTGGCCGCTGCGCTGTGCCCGGAGGCCGGCCGATGACCGCCGACCTGCACGTCGAAGCCGAGGGCGACGGCCCGGCGCTGCTGCTGCTCCACGGCTTCACCGGGTCGACGGCCACCATGTGGCCGCTCGGCCGCACCCTCACCGGCCGGCGGATGGTGCTCGCCGTCGACCTTCCCGGCCATGGGCGTACCGGCCTGCTGGAATCACCCGACCACCGCTTCGAGGCGACGCTCGCCGCCCTCGTCCGCATCCTGGACCAGCGGGGCATCGACGAGGCTGACGTGCTCGGCTACTCGATGGGCGGGCGAATCGCCCTCGGCCTCGCCGTCCGCCACCCGGACCGGGTCCGCTCGACCGTCCTCGTCGGGAGCACGGCGGGTTACTCCACCGATGCAGAGCGGGCTGCGCGAAGGCGTTCCGACGCCGCCCTCGCCGATGACCTGATCGAGCGCGGCCTCGAGTGGTTCGTCGACCACTGGATGAACCTGCCCCTCTTCGAGTCCCAGGAGCGACTCGGCAACCACGCCCTCGCCGAGGCCCGGTCCCTGCGGCTCGCCAACGACCCCGACGGACTGGTCGCCAGCCTGCTCGGCTCCGGCACCGGAATGCAGCCTTCGTTCTGGGGCGAACTCGATGCCGTCCGCGGACCGGTCCTGCTCGTCGTCGGCGAAGAGGACACCCGCTACCGGCGCTTGGCGGTCCGTCTGGCGTCGGGGCTGGCGCTGGCGCAGACCGAGGTGGTCCCCGAGGCGGGCCACGCCGCCCATCTGGAGAACCTGCCCGCCGTGTCGGCGGCGGTCGTCGAATTCCTGGATCGGGTGGACGCGCGGTGAACGGCCCCGAGGTCATGGGAGCCCGCCTGGTCCGTCGCACGCTGCGGCTGCACCGTCCCGTCGTGACCGCCCACGGGCCGGTCGGCGACCGCGAGGTCCTGTTGCTCGGCCTCTCCGACGCCGAAGGAAACATCGGCTGGGGCGAGGCCGCACCCCTGCCCGTCTTCACGCCCGAGACCGTCGACGAGGCCGGTCAGGCGATCCTCGACTGGCTGGACGACGACCGCATCCAACCACCGGCCACGCCGACCGCCCGGGCCGCCGTCGACGGGGCGCTCCTCCACCTGGCGGCCCGTGCCGCCGGCCTCCCACTGCATCAGCACCTCGACCCCCACAGCCCATCGTCGTTCGCCGTGTCAGCCCTCGTCACAGGCGACTCGCCCGAGGAACTCGTCGCCACGGCCCGGACCGCCGTGGACGCCGGCCACCGGACCGTCAAGGTCAAGGTCGGCGCCCTCTCCTTCGAGGTCGACCTCGCCCTGGTGGCCGCCCTACGCGACGCCGTCGGACCCGAGGTGGCGATCCGTCTCGACGCCAACGGCGCTTGGGATCCCGACGAGGCGCCCGGCTACCTTGAACGACTTGCCGGCCTCGGGATCGAGTTCGTCGAGGATCCGGTGGCGGGGGTCGAGGCACTCGCCGCCGTGCGGACTGCCTCGCCCGTGCCGATCGCCGCCGACGAGACCGCCACCTCGCCCGAGGGGGTCGCCGCCGTGCTCGAAGCCGGCGCCGCCGACATCGTGGTCCTCAAGCCGTCGGCGGTCGGCGGGATCGTCGTGGCCGCGGAACTGGCCGCCATCGCACGCGATGCAGGCCTTGGGGTCGTCGTCACCTCGCTCCTGGACGGCGCCGTCGGCGTCTCGCATGCCGCCCACCTGGCCTCGGCCATCGGCGCCCTCCACCCGGCCCCCGGCCTGGGCACCTCGGCCCTGGTCGCCGAGGACGTCGGCACACCACCGAGGCTCGAGGGTGGCTTCCTGTTGCTCTCGGGCGAAGACGGCCCCTAGCCCAACGCCTTGCCGATGGCGTCGCGCATGCGGTCCCTGCCGGTGACCTCGCCGAATACGGCCTCCGACTCGCGGGCAGCGGCGGAGTAGACGCCCTTCGCCATGAGTGAGCGTTCGGCCGCCCGTCGCCGCCAGTAGACGGCAGCCCGCGCCCGGTGGGCACCCTCGTGCTCGGGTTCGGCCGCCACCGCCAATTCGACCAGGTGGCAGGCCAGGCGCAGGTCTCCGGATTCGGCCAACTCGAGCGCCCGGTCGGTGAGTGCCTCGACCGACCCGGCCAGGGCCACCATCTCGGCCGCCAGCGCCGACTCACGGGACGGCTTGAGGTGGGCCGGGTTCCCGTCCCACCAGCCGCCGAACTGCCGGTAGACGTTGCGGACCACGAACTCGGGCTCGTCGTACTGCGGGGCCAACCACGGCCGGTCGGCCAGGTGTTCGGGCACCCGGACCGTGTGGATGATCTCGTCGATCGTCGCACCCTCGTTCATCATCGCCAGGGTGGCGTCGGCGAGGTGCTCGAGGGCGTCGGCCATGTCTCCCAACACGATCTCGACCCGCTTCCGGCCGACGATCGGCAGGCCGTGCGCCGGGTAGACCTTCTCGGCGCCGGCGGCCAGCATCTCGCGCATCGCCGCCGCCCACTCGATCGGGTAGCGCTGCACCTTCTGCGGGTTGCCCGCGTTGGGGAACACCCAGATCACGAAGTCCCCGGCGTAGACCGCCCGGTCCTCGGAGTCCCAGACCCAGGTGTGGTCGTCGGTCTCCCCCCGGGCATGTCGGAGTTCGAGTCGTCGGCCTCCCACCTCGATCTCGACCCGGTCGCGGTAGGTGAGGTCCGGTTCGGCGACGTCGTCGGGCAGGAAGCGGCCGGCCTCGCTTTCGATGCCGATGTCTGGGCGCACGCCACCGAACTGACGCCGGTTGATGGCGAGGTTCCAGCCGTTGGTGCGCCGGTAGCGCTCGAAGCGGGCCGGGACGGCTTCGTGCGCCACCACCCGCGGTCGGGCATGGCCCCGGGCCTCTGCGTCGGCGACGAACGCCCCGCTGCCGCCCACGTGGTCGAGGTGGCCGTGGGTGTAGACGAGCGTGTGGACCGGGTCGTCGGACCAGTTTCGGAGTGCCTCGACCACCACAGCACCCGACCGGGGGCCGCTGGCATCGATGCAGACCAGGCCCTCGTCGGTGCGCAGGGCCCAGCAGTGTGAGAACGACTCGACCACGGCAATGCCCTCGTCGACCTCGCTGAGTTGCTGGGTGACCCGGTTGTGGGGCGGCTCGGCGGTGCCGGTGTCGATGACGCGCTTGCCGAGTTGGACGGGATGGATGTCGGTCATGGGAGCTCCTGCACGTGGGAAACGGTCGGACCGTAGACCCCGGCGACGGTCAGGCCAACGCCCGCCGGATCAGTGCAGCGGCCCGGTCGAGGTCTTCGAAGAGGAAGAAGTGCCCGCCGTCGACGACCTGGGCCTCTACTCCGAGCACCTCGGCCTGGGCGTCGAACCATTCGGGGGCGAGGTCGGTCCGGCTCCCGCAGAGCACCGAGGTCGGACACCGGACCTCGGCCAGGCGCTCGAAGGAGTGCGTCGGGCCGTTGGGGCGGGTCGTGGAGAAGATGGATGCCTCGGTCTCCGGATCGCAGGCCAGTTCGATGCGACCGTCGGACCGGTCGACGAACCCCCAACGGACGTAGGCGGAAAGCCCCTCGGGGTCGAGGGCGTCGAGCGGTGGGCGCGAGCCGTACGAGGCCTCGACACCCGCTTGGTCGTCCCAGACCCGACGGCGACGCCTCGCCCCGGCGACCAGCGGGCTCTCGGCACCTTCAAACGGAACGCCTTGCTTCTCACGCTCCCCCGGGTCGAGGGCGATGGCCTCACAGAGCATCAGCGAAACCACCCGTTGCGGGGCCTCGGCGGCGACGATTACCGCCACACCGCCGCCGAGCGAGACGCCGAGCAGGGCGAACCGGTCGATGCCGAGGTGGTCGAGCACGCGGAGGACGTCACGGGCCATTGCGTCGTTGCCGAGCCGTGCCTCGTCGGTGACGGTTTCGCTGGCGCCGTGGCCGCGCAGGTCGACGCCCACCACGCGGTAGTGGTCGTCCAGTCGGGCGACCAGGGGGTCGTACATGCCGGCGCAGAAGCCGTTGGGGTGCAGCGCGACGAGCGGCTCCCCGTCGCCGCCCCAATCCAGGTAGGCGATCCCGAGGCCGTCGCTNTGGATCTGGCCTCCGACGGGCCCTGGCGTGCTCACCGCCGACCCACGCTCCTACCCTCGTACACGTGTCACAGTCTGGTCGCTTGCTCGCCGNCCACGCGAANCGGGTACTCGGAGTCCTGGTCCTTCTGGTCGCCGCNGCCTGCGCCTCGGAGGGCACGCCGGACGAACCGNCGGTGCAGCGCCTGGTGCCCCGGGTGGTCGCCGAGCACCCCCACGACCCGACCGCGTTCACGCAGGGGCTCGAGNTCGTCGACGGCTTCCTCTGGGAGAGCACCGGCCTCTACGGCGAGTCGACGCTCCGGGTCGTCGATCGCACGACCGGACACCTGCTCGGATCGGTGGCGCTGGATCCCGGGCTCTTCGGCGAGGGCCTGACCGCCCTAGGCGACGGGCGCCTCCTCCAACTCACGTGGAAGGCGGGAAGGGCGCTGGTGTGGGAGGCGGCCACCCTCGAGCAGGCGGACAGTTGGGCGTACGGCGGCCAGGGTTGGGGGGNCTGCCGTCTCGACGACGACACGCTCGTGGTCTCGGACGGCTCTGCCGGACTGGCGTTCCGGGAGGTTGACGGATTCGGTCGGACCGGGGGCATCGAGGTCCGCCTGGACGGCGAACTGGTGGAGAACCTCAACGAACTCGAGTGCGTGGNCGGGACGGTGTGGGCGAACGTCTGGCAGACCGACNNGATCGTCGCGATCGACCCCGTCACCGGGCGGGTGCACACCGAGGTCGATGNCTCGGGACTCCCCGTGGACCGGACCGGACTCGGGGTCGACGACGTGCTCAACGGCATCGCCCACGACCCGACCACCGGACTGTTCCTCCTCACCGGCAAGCGTTGGCCGGTGCTCTTCGAGGTCGAGTTCGTCCCGGCCGGTTGAGCTGCGTCGCCTCAGCCGAAGCGCTGCTCGATCTCCTGTCCACTCCAGAAGCCGACTGNNGGCNGGTCGGGACCGTGTCCGGCGTAGTGGGCCAGGCGTGCCCGACCGTCGTCGTCGAACATCTCGACGGCGTCGAAGAGGCCGCGGCCNCCGATGGCNCGTAGTGCCCGGTCGCCGTCGCTCTTCGGACGCGGCAGGTGGGAGGTCAGGACCAGCAGGCGTGCGTCCTCGCCCGAGGCCGCCAGCACGTGGGCNCGCCCGATCGTCTTCCAGAGCACGTCGTTGCGGCGCATCCCCGGNCGTGAGGTCGTGAAGGTGCCCGCCACNTCCACGTACCACTGGTGGCCCTCGACCCGGTCGGTCACGAGGAACGGAAANCCGACGCCCATCCCGCGCAGGTTGGCGCCGGCCCGCACGATCTCGAAGCCGGCCTCCTCGAGCAGCGCCTCGGCGATGTCGGCGGCCTTCTTGCCGGCGTCGGCTGCACGGTCCAGCACCTGCTCCTGGGCATCCCGGTCGGCGAAGAGGGCCTCCTGGCGGCCTGTGGGGGCCAGGTCGCTGCGCCGCCATGAAGCGGTCAGGCCCTGGGCGACACGCTTGCGTTCGATGNCCACCCGCTGCTCAGCCAGGGCGACGAACTCGGGATCGAGGTCGTAGCCGATGCCGCGTCGGCNGGAACGGACGGCGGCGACGAGGGTGCTGCCCGAGCCCATGAANGGGTCGAGCACCACGTCGTCCCGGTAGGTGTAGAGGTCGATCAGCCGGCGGGGCAGTTCCACGGGGAATGGCGCCGGGTGGCCGACGCGGGTGGCCTGTTCGGCGTCGATGCGCCAGACGTCGAGGGTGGCCTCCATGAACTCGTCGGTCGTGATCGTGCTCACGTGNGGCAGTCCCTCGTCCGCCCGCTGTGCCGCNGGCCGGGCCCGGTCGAATCGGCCCTTGCTGGCGATGACCACGCGCTCGGTCATGTCACGGAGCACGGGGTTGGCCGCCTTTCGGAACGATCCCCACGCCACCGAGCCGGTGGCGCCGTCGGCCTTCTGCCAGACGACCTCGCCGCGCAGGAGCAGGCCGAGGTCGTCCTGGAGGATCCGGGTGACATCGGCGGCGAGGCTGCGCCAGGGCCTGCGCCCCAGNTTGGCGACGTTGACGGCGATGCGGCCGCCGGGCTCGAGCACGCGGGCGCATTCGGCGAAGACCTCGCGCAGCAGNTCGAGGTACTCGAGGTAGGAGGCGGGGACCGCGTCCTGTGCCAGGTCCAGCTCGTATTCCTTGCCGACGAAGTAGGGCGGTGAGGTGACCACCAGGGCGACGCTGTCGTCGGGCACCTGCGACATGTCGCGGCTGTCNCCGAGGAGGCAGCCGTCGTCGATCCCGGCGTCGTCGAAGTCGAGGGAGGCGACCGTGTCGTCGTCGGACNGGGTCGGTGGGGTGAAGCGGGCGTAGAAGGCGGACGAGTCGTGGTTCTCGCGTCGACCGACGCCGAAGGNCGTCGTCGAGGTGCCGGGGTGCGCCAGTGCCTCCGTCATGGATCAGAGGGTACGCGCTTTCCCGCACGTTTGCGCGCTCAGCACGTTCACTTNACCACTAACCGCGCGAATCATGCTCAAAAATACCCTGTCACAGGCCCCGGGCAGAGTGCTGTACGGCTTCCCCCTGCGTCCCCCGCCACCAGTTCCTCCCGAGGGAATGCCCATGCAACCTCCGACTCCCGACGTCGACACCGAATTCCTCGTCCGACGACTCCTCCAACTGCTCGACCCCTGCCAGCCCTGCCTCTACGGCGTCAGCCGACGCCGACGCCTGGCCCGCCACCCGATCGGCCGCCTGGACGACCTCGTGGGCTGGACCGCTCCCTCATGCTGGACGNCAGCCGCCCTGGTGGCCCCCGCCACGGCCGTGGGCCCCGACGGCACGACCGACATCGGACTGCTCCACCTCGTCACCCGCGGCGGATACAGCGTCTCGGCTCGACGTCACGAAGAACGGGTCGACCTGTTGTCCAACGGCACCGGCCCCATCGACGACCTCTGCCGTCGCATCGTCGGCCTCGATACGCGGCCCCCCGACAGCCCGGTCCGGGGGTTCCTCGACACGCTCTGGCTGGACCGGGTCCTCGGGATGGCGCTCGACCGGCCCCTCGGCACGCGTGGCCCCACGTTGCGTCAGGTGCTGGCACTGCGCCCCGACGGACTCGACTGGTCCGACCTCCGGCGACGCTGCGTCGTCGGCAGCCTCGTCATCCCCGGCATCCGACCCACCGACGCCAACTGGTTCGACGACGGGTCCTTCGCACGATGGTCGGCCCGCCTCATGCCCGACCCCTCCGAAGCCCTGGCCGACCTTGCGCAACTCCTCGAGGAACCGAGCCTGGTCGCACTCACCAGGGGAATCGGATGGGCGTCATGAACCGGCGAATGCCGCTGCCAGGCGTTGGCGGGCCTCGGGGCCCGTGGTCACCCAGTCGTAGATCGATCCGCCTACCGCCCCGACCTCCTCGAGTGCGGCGAGGAAGCCATCGAGGTCGCCGAGCGCGGCCAACGGCTCGCCCGGGTCCGGGAGATCGGAACCGTCGGCCACGCCGATGCCGCCCACCCCGTGCACCACCGCCGAACCGTCGCCCAGGTTCTGGCGCAGCAGGCGCACGTTCTCCGCCGTGTAGTAGAGAGGATCGGCATGCTCCTCGGTCCGGAACGACCAGTAGGCCATCGGCAGCCAGACGTCGTAGGTCGAGCGGATCCCGTCCCACGGAAACCCCGGCCAGAAGTCCAGGTTGATCACGTCGGTCACCACCGGGGGCATCACGATCGCCCCGAGTGCGTCGGTCCCGACGGTGTTGCGCAAGCGTTGGCTGAGGTCGACCAGGCGCCGCCCGCGCTCCTCGGGCTCGAGGTCGTCGTCCGTCCACTCGATGTCGACCGAGATGCCGTCGAAGCGGTGGCCCAGCACCTCGAAGGCCGAAAGCGCCACCAGGCGGTCGAGGTCCTCGTCGCCCTCCTCCCACATCGGGAGGTACCAGGCCACGATGGCGATGCCCGAGGCGTGCCCGGCCAGCAGGTACTCGGCCAAGAGCCACGGGTCGGTTGTCGGGAACCGGGCGCTCTGCGCAGCCCGCGCTCCCTGGAGGAAGAGCGTCTGTACGCCCTGTGCCGCCATCCCGGCGACTTCGGCCGGCCAGACGGTGGGTGCACCGGAGGCCAGCCCCGGGTGGGCATCGAACAGGTCAACCCATGCACCGAGGCCCCGGTACGGAGCCAGTGTTCGCTGGTTCGGCCTCGCCCTGTCGCCGGGGGCGTCGACGACGAGAGTTGGAGCCACGGTGTCGATCGGTTCGGCGGAGACGTACGGGATGACGTAGCGATCGGAGTCCGACGTCAGGAAGGCCCCCAGGGCGAACGCCAACAGGACCATCAACAGCATCGCGATCCCGGCGATCGCCCGACCTTCCACGCCCAGACCGTACCGACCGCCACGGTGCCCGACAGGTCGCCCCCGCTCCTGCACGGCGTGCCCCCACCCGGCGGAGGGCCGCCGGTAGCGTCAGCCCGGTGACTGCGGACGAACAGGGGGCCGAGGGGCCCGAACCGGGGCCCGCCCCGCTGGCACGCCGGCGGGTACTGATCGGGCTCGGGTTGGGCGCCGCCAGCCTCGGGATGCTGCGACGCCTCCCGACCGGACGTCCCGCCGCCCCACCCTCGTCGGTGGGACCACACCCGACCACCTCCGCTTCCTCGGCGACCTCGGCGACCTCGACAACCTCGACGACGACACCCGGTCGGCCCGTCCCCGACGTCCCACCGGTGCTCGACGACAGCCTCGCCGTCGTCGACGACGCCCACGTCCACGACGTGGTGATCTCGGGTGGCCGGGTCATCGACCCCGACTCGCACTTCGACGCCGTGGCCCACGTGGGCATCGACGGCGACACGATCACGCGCATCAGCCTCGAGCCGATCACGGGCACCACGACCGTTGATGCCGCCGGGCTCGTGGTGTCCCCCGGCTTCATCGACATCCTGAGCTACCCGCCCAACGGCTACGGCGAGTGGTACAAGGTCGCCGACGGCGTCACGACCAACCTCTGCCTCCACGGCATCGACGACACGATGGAGGACTTCCTCGCCCGGGAGGAACGCAACGACCCGCCGGTCAACTACGGGGGAGCCACCGACCAGTACGAACACCGCAAGGCGCTGGGAGCGAACATCGGCTACGCCACCGAGGCCCAGATCGCCGAGTTGGCCGACCGGGCCGAGGCCGACCTGCTGGCCGGGGCGGTCGGAATCCACGAGCAGCCCGAGTACGTGATCGGGGTGACCTTCGAGGAGATGGTGGCCCACGGCCGGGTCGCCGCCCGCCATGGCGTGCCACTCTGCCTCCACCTGCGACATTCCAAGCCCGATCCCCCGTCGAGCCAGGAGGAGGGCATCGACGAGGCCGTCCGCGTGGCCCGGGAAACCGGCTGTCGGATCCACATCGAGCACATCAACTCCACGGGCGGCACCGGGCGCATGGTCGAGGCCATCGCCCAGGTCGACGCCGCCCGGGCCGAGGGCCTGTCGATCACCGCCTGCGTCTACCCGTACACCTTCTGGGCGACCTATGCCGCCAGTGCCCGATTCGATGACTTCCGGGCCAAGTACGGGATCGACTACGGCGACCTCCAGGTGGCGAACACCCCGAACCGGCTGACCGAGGCGACGTTCCGCGAAGCCCGGGCCGAAAACCTGCTCACGGCGGCGTTCGCCATGGCGGAGGAGGACATCACCGACGCCCTGGCCGCCCCGTGGGTGATGCTCGGCTCCGACGCCATCCTCACCATCAGCCACAACAACCACCCCCGCTCGACGGGCTGCTTCAGCCGACTGCTCGGCGAGTACGTGCGTGAACGCGGCGTCCTCGACCTCCCCGACGCCCTCGGGCGCATCACGATCCTGCCGGCGCGGCTGCTCGAGGACGTCAGCTCCGCCATGGCCCGGCGGGGTCGCATCCAGGCAGGCGCCGTCGCCGACGTGACGGTCTTCGACCCGGCCACGATTATCGACCGGTCGTCGATCGCCGACACCGGCGTCGAGTCNACCGGNATCCAACACGTGCTGGTGGGTGGCCGCTTCGTCCGCCGCGACGGGCTGAACGACCAGAACGAGCGCCCGGGCATCCCGATCCTCCGGGACCCCTCATGACCNGNGGGATCATCTCGCCCCGGGAACGCAAGGTCGCCTGGCGGCTCACCCGACTCGTACTCATCGGTGCCTTCGCCATCGGTGCGCTGGCAGTGANCGACATCGTCCGCGACCTTCCGGACGGCGACGACGCAACGTTCGTCGCCACGACGACGAAGCCACCTGTCAGCAGCACCGACGGGTCCGGCACCGACGACAGCAGGCCCCCGGAGACCACAGANCCGACGACCACGACCACATGGGAACCGGCACGCTCGTTCACCCTGGTCGCCACCGGCGAACTNCTGGTCCACGAGTACGTGGCCGACCGGGCCGCCGACTACGGCGGCGTCGGCACCTGGNACTTCCGGCCCATGTTCCGACTCGTCCGCCCGATCCTCGCCGGCGCCGACGTGGCGCTCTGCCACCTCGAGACGCCGCTCTCGGCCGACAATTCCGACCTCGCCTACTACCCGGGCTTCCGGGTGCCCTTCGAGTTGGCCGACGCCATCGCCGACGCCGGCTGGGACGGCTGTTCGGTGGCCTCCAACCACAGCCTCGACGCCGGAACGACCGGCGTGNCGAGCACCCTCGACCACCTGCGGCGGGCCGGAGTGGCGACCNCCGGCATGGCGACCACCGCCACCGACGACGGCCCGGCGACATTCGAGGCCGACGGAATCTCCATCGCACACCTCTCCTACACCGACCTCATGAACGGGGGGTCCCTGCCGACCGAGCCCGAATGGCTCGTCCCCCGGGTGGATGCCGCGGAGATCCTCACCGACGCCGCAGCCGCCCGGGCCTCCGGAGCCGAATTCGTGGTNCTCAGCCTCCACTGGGGTCCCGAGTACGAGACCGCTGCCACCAGNCGACAGGTGGAACTCGTCGACACCCTGTTGGCCTCGCCCGACGTGGACCTCCTGCTCGGACACGGAGCCCACGTCCCACAACCCGTGATCGAGCGCGACGGNAAGTACGCCGCCATCGGGCTCGGGAACTTCCTCTCCAACCAGCCGGGCGACGAGCGCCGCATGTGCAGCGAGTGCCCGGCCGCCACCCAGGACGGCCTGATCGCCTGGTTCGCCGTGGGCGACCTCCCCGACGGTTCCGTGGGCGTGGTCGACGCCGCCTACGTCCCCACCTGGGTGCACCGCTCCTCGACCTACGAGGTCGTCCCCCTCGGCATCGACGAGCCGCAGGGCGTGGATCCCGCCGTCCTCGACGAGTCGGCCCGACGGACCGCCGCCGCCGTCGAGCCGGTGCTGCGACGCCTCACCNTCGACGCCTTCGGCTGAGCCCTGCCCACCACCGACTCGGATAGCCTGTCCGANGTCGATGACGACCCTGCGGCCCGCCATGGACGGCCGGTCCGGGCTCAAGAGGAGACACCTCAATGACCACCGCCCCGCACCACTCCCCGGCACGCGTGCANAACTTCTGCGCAGGACCCTGCACGCTGCCTACCTCGATCCTCGANGAGGTTCGGGACGAACTGCTCGACTTCGACGGCANCGGCATGTCGCTGCTCGAGGACAGCCACCGGGCANCCCCCTACGACGCCGTGCACGGCGCCGCCCTGGCCGACTTCCGCTCGCTGGCCGGCNTTCCCGACGACTACGCCGTNCTGTTCCTCCAGGGTGGCGCCACGCTGCAGTTCGCCCAGGTCCCGATGAACCTGCTGGCCGACGGCGAGACCGCCAGTTACGTCAACACCGGAGCCTGGGGCAAGAAGGCGCTCGGCGACGGACGCAAGGTCACCGACCTCCACGAGGCCTGGACCGGCGCCGACGAGGGCTTCACCCGCATGCCGTCCGCCGACGAGTTCGACATCGCNNNGGGCTCCCGGTACCTCCACATGACCACCAACGAGACGATCGGCGGCATCCGCTTCCCCGGGTATCCCACGGTCGACCTCCCGATGGTCGGCGACATGAGNTCCGACTTCCTGTCGCGTCCGATCGACTGGGGCCGCTTCGACCTGGTCTACGGCGGCATCCAGAAGAACCTGGGCCCGGCCGGCATGGCCGTGGTCGTCGTCAAGCGGGAGCTGCTGGGCCGCTCGGGCCGTGACCTCCCGTCGTCGCTCGACTACGCCGTCCAGGACGCCAACGACTCGCTGGCCAACACGCCCCCGATGTTCTCNATCTGGGTCATGGGCAAGGTCCTGAAGTGGATGATCTCCAACGGCGGCCTGGACGAGTTCGAGCGCCGTGCCACCGAGCGCGCCGCCCTCCTCTACGGCGCCATCGACGNCAGCGACGGCTGGTACCGCTCGCCGGTCGACGAGGACTCCCGCTCGCACATGAACATCGTGTTCCGCCTTCCCGACGAGGACCTCGAGGAGCGCTTCGTCGCCGAGGCNGCCGAGGCCGACATGGTGAACCTCAAGGGCCATCGCAGCGTCGGCGGCATCCGGGCCAGCGTCTACAACGCCATGCCCCTCGGGTCGGTCGAGACGCTGGTGTCGTTCATGGCCGACTTCCGGGCCGCCAACGCCTGAGCCCAGGGGGCCTCACGCCTCCGACAGCACCGTCACCGTCCCNGCGGNNCCNTCCACCTCGACCTNTGCNCCGTCGGGAATCGANGTCGTCGCACCGNCCACGCTCACCACGCACGGCAGGCCGAACTCNCGCGACACGATGACGGCGTGGCTCATCTGGCCGCCCACGTCGACGACGACCGCCTCGACCGGCACGAACAGCGGCGTCCAACTCGGGTCCGTGATCGGGGCGATGAGGACGTCGCCCGGCCCGAGGTCTCCGGGCCGGGCGGGATCGAGCACCACGCGGGCGCGCCCCCGGGCGACCCCGGGGCAGCCGCCGATGCCTGTGAGGATCGAGCCGACCGGCACGGGCACCACCTCGGAGTCGGCCCGCCGCTTCCACGTGGCGACCGGTGGCACCTCGCCGTCGAACACGAACGGAGGCACGAGTCCCGACAGCGCCTCACGAGTCCGGCGACGCCCGNCCACCACCTCGCCGAACGACGACGGGTCCCGCCGATAGTCGTCGAGTTCGGAGTAGAGGACGTACCAGAGGTCGTCGGGCGCCCCACCGCCCCGCTCGGCAAGGCGCCGCCCCAGCTCGCGGAGTGCCAGCCGGCACTCATGGATGATCTCGACGAGCAGCGTCTTTCCCGCCTCCCGGGCGCGGGTGTGCGACTCGGCTGACGCCAGACAGCGTTCGAACCACCTGAGATGGCGGCCCCGCAGCCGACTGCGGGCATCGGCCAGGGCCGCCCTTCGCCCGGTGGCCAGGCGCTCGGCCCTCACTGCAGGAGCATGGTCGGGCCCGGCGACCCGCATCCGGTCGACCAGTGCCAGCGGAAACCGGTGGTCCGTGTCCCACACCTCGCAGGCCATCTCCCATTCGTTGGGGCCACGGGCACCATGGCGGGCGAGGAACCCGTCGAACGCTCCGAGGAACGGTGCCGCTGCCGGATCGGCCCGCAGGCGCTCCTCGAGGCCCTCGAGCCCTGCGTCGAAGTTGGCCGTCAACTCGGACGACCCGGCGACGATGCGCCCCAGGTCCCAGAGCTCCCAGGAGGGCTCCGCCGAGGCCACGTCGCCGAGGCCGCCGAGCAGGCTCAGCACCAACTGGGTGTCCCCCAGGCGCTTCTCGCAGACGCGCCGCAACAGGCCCAGGACGGCCCCGGCTCCACCGGAGACCAGCAGGTGGTTGATGAACATCCGGCCGAGCATCGCTATGGCGTCCTCGACCAGTGCGACGAGTTCGTCGTCAGAAGCCGTCGTCATGTCGGGCAGGGACCGTCGCCAGGCTTCCACCTCGGAGCGGTCGGCGTCGATGCCCGACAACCGGCCTCCACCCAGAATCGAGAATCCGTACCGGATGCCACGTAGCGTCGCCCACAGGTTGCGGTCGGTGCGCTGCGGCCTGTGCGGTGAAGCGACTCCCTCTGAGCCGAGGAACGTGGCATCGGTCTCGGCAATGGTCGCCCCCGGAGTGCGCACGGCAAGGACCCGCGACACAGACAGGTTCAGGTACGTGTAGCCACCGAACACCCCCATGTGGACGTCGGCGTCCTCGTCGCACTCGGCGGCCGCCATGATGCCCGTGACGAGCATCGCATCACGGGCCGGATCGCCGGCCAGGGTCGCCGACATCGAGGCACTCAACGGGAACACCACCTCCGGATAGACCTCGCCGGAGTTGCCCCGGGTGTAGACGGGGAACCGACGACTCGCCCGACCGTGGACGTAGGGGCCCAGCCCGAAGTCGACCAGTTCGAACGGTGGACGCTTGGCGGGCTGCGGCATCCGTCGGACCGTAGCGGCATTGCCGGCCACCACTATGGTCCCGGTCCCATGGGGATCGATCGGGGAATGCGAACCGGTCTTCGCTCCCGGACGGGGTGGCTGGTCGGTCCGCTGTTGATCCTGCTGGTGCAACAGGTGCTGTTCCCGGCGCCGCTGGGCGTGGTCATCAACGGGATCGTGCTCGGCCTCATCACCGCACTCGTGGCACTCGGGATGTTCCTGGTCTACCGGGCCAACCGGGTGCTCAACTTCGCCCAGGGCGAGTTGGGGCTCATCCCGACGATCCTGGCGGTGATGCTGGTCGTCGAGAGCGGGTTCCCGTGGCTGGCGGGACTGGGGATCGGGCTGGCTGCCTCGTTCACCCTCGGGGGCGCATCGGAGTTCCTGGTCATCCGGCGGTTCTTCCGGGCCCCACGTCTGGTCCTCACCGTGGCGACCCTGGGCCTGTCCCAGGCCCTGGCCGTCCCGGCGCTGCTGATGCCGCGTTGGTGGGATTCCAAGGTGGTCTCGCAACGCATCGCCGTGCCCATCGATGCCGTCTGGGACGTAGGTCCCGTCCGGCTCCGCGCGGAACACCTCGCCGTCCTCATCCTGGTCCCGCTGGTCCTGGCGCTCGTCGGCGCACTGCTGCGCTGGACCAACCTGGGCGTGGCCATCCGTGCCGCCGCCGAACGCCCCGACCGGGCCTCGTCGCTGGGCATACCGGTCAAGGCGGTCCAGACGCTGGTCTGGGCCATCGCCGCCTCGCTGGCGTTCCTGGCCCTGTACCTGCGAGCCGGTGTGATCGGGCTCCCCGTCGGGGGCGGCCTCGGTTTCGGCCTCCTGCTCCGGGCGCTCGCTGCCCTCATGATCGGGCGGCTCGAGAGCCTGCCGGCAGTTCTGGGTGCCTCGGTGGCGCTCGGCATGCTGCACCAGGGCATCGATTGGAACCAGGACACTTCCCTGGTAGGCGACGCCATCATGGCGCTGGTGATCATCGTGGCGTTGCTGGCCCGTCGGATCCGCAAGGAACGCGGCGAGTTGGAACTCGGCTCGTTCCAGGCTGTCGGCGAGATCCGTCGCCTACCCAAGGCGCTGTCCCGGCTCCCCGAGATCCTGGTCCTGCGGTTCGGGGCGACGATCGGCTTTGCCGCATTCCTGCTGTGGTTGCCCCGTTGGATGGACACCGCCAACACCCTGCGGGCGTCCTACCTGCACCTCGTCATCATGGTGGTGGTGTCGTTGGTGGTGTTGACCGGCTGGGCCGGCCAGTTGTCGCTGGGCCAGTGGGCCTTCGTCTCCATCGGTGCGGTCGTGGGGGCCGAACTCACCCAGGAATGGGGTGTCGACCTCATACTGGCCACCCTGGGCGCCGGAGTGGCCGGAGTGGTCGCCTCACTCGCTGTGGGCCTACCGGCCCTGCGATTACGAGGCCTCTACCTGGCAGTCACCTCGCTGGCTTTCGTGGTGGCAACGACGTCGTACGTGTTGAACCCTCGCTTCTTCGACTGGCTGCCGTCGGGGCGGATCGAGCGCTTCCCCATCGCGGGCAGAATCGACTGGACCAGTTCGTTCGCGATGTACCACGTGAGCCTCGTGGCCATGGCGCTGACCTTCGTGGCTGTGGCCGGCATCCGCAGCAGTCGCACGGGGCGGGTGCTCATTGCCATGCGGGAGAACGAATCGGCCGCCGAGGCCTACGGGGTGGACGCCACACGGGCCAAGTTGACCGCCTTCTCCATCTCGGGATTCATCGCCGCAGCAGCGGGTGCCCTCATCGTCCACCACCAGCAGGCGTTCGTCGTGGGCGGCGAAGCCCAGGCAAGCATCGGCCTCTTCATTGCAGGCGTGACCGGCGGCCTGGGCTCCATGCTTGGTGCCTCGATTGGTGCCTTGAACTGGTGGGGCGGTAGATGGTGGCTGCCCGACAACTTCAGGCTCCTCTCCACAGGCATCGGCGTACTGATCGTTTTGCTGGTCTTGCCCGGCGGAATAGCCGGGGGCCTTTACCAGTTGCGCGACGCAGGCCTACGCCGACTGGCGGAACGCCGCGGCATCGACGCACCCGGGATCACCCCCGACCGCCTCGAAGCCTCCGAACAGGGGGCGTCGCCGTGATCGCACAACTTCAGCGTGGCCTGGCCGTGTTGCGCCACCCCATACTTTCCCTGCGGGTCGTCGCCGGCGACGGGCCCCTCTACCCGTTGCTCATCCTGTTCGGCCT
>PACE01000033.1 GCA_002699725.1 Acidimicrobiaceae bacterium | reverse complement strand
AGGCGCCCGCCACGACGACGGAGGCGCCCGCCACGACGACGGAGGCGCCCGCCACGACGACGGAGGCGCCCCAGGTTGGCCTCTCTGGCACCTGGACGGTGGACGCGTCGATCGGCTCGTTCTCGGACTTCACCAGCACCTACGTCGGCTTCCGGGTCGACGAGGAACTCGCCCGAGGGATCGGCGCCGTAACGGCAGTGGGTCGTACCCCGACCGTGTCCGGCACCTTCGAACTCGACGGCAGCACGCTGGTGGCCGCCGAGATCACAGCCGACCTGGGCAAGATCCGCACCGACCGGGCCGGACGGGACGGCAAGGTCAAGCAGGCCCTCGACACCGGAAACCACCCCGAGGCGACCTTCACCCTGGCTGGCCCCATCGACCTCGGAGACCTGCCCAGCGAGGGAGCCCAGATCGAAGTGAACGCAACGGGCACCCTCACGCTCAAGGGCGTCACCAACGACGTCGAGGTCAACCTGTCCGCCACGCTGATCGGCGAGATCGTGACCGTCGTCGGTACCTTCGACATCATGTTCGCCGACTACGGGATCGAGGCGCCCTCCGCACCGATCGTCGTGTCGGTCGAGGACCACGGGGTCGTCGAGATCCAGTTGTTCCTGACCCGCTAGACGGTGGAGCAGCCCTCAGACCCCGTCGATGGGGGCACGCAAGAGACGCCGCGCCGACGACCCTCCGGGGCTCTCGCCCCGCTGCGCCACGTCTCGTTCGCACGGTTCCTACTGGCCAATACGGTCTGCACCGTCGGCCAGTTCCTGCAGGGCCTGGCCGTGCCCTTCCTCATCAACCAGATGACCGACTCGAACACCTGGGTCGGAGCAGCAGCGTTCGCCTCGCTGATCCCCGCCGTCGTGACGACGCCGATCTCCGGCACGCTCGCCGACCGGGTCGACCGGAAGCGGATCCTCGTCGCTGCCTATGTCCTCCAGGGATTCATCACCGGCGGCCTGCTGGCGCTCCACCTGGCCGACCTGCTCAGCCCATGGCGGATCATCGGGCTGCTTCTGGCCTCCGGCGCCGTCGCCGGATTCCAGTGGGCACCCATCCAGAGCCTCAGCGCCGTGCTCGTCCCCCGGGAACTGCTGCCGCAGGCGATCCGCCTGCTGTCGATCTCCTTCACGGTCGGACGTTCGGTCGGTCCGGCGACTGCGGCCCTGATACTGGCGTTCGCCGGTCCCGGCCTCGCCTTCGCCGGGACCGGCGGCTGCTACCTGGTCGGACTCGTGTTCCTCACCACGGTGCACTACCAATGGGAACCCGGTGAGGCATCCGAGCCCTTCCTCACCCAGTTCCGGGCGGGCATCGGGTACGTCCGTGCCAACCCCTCCATCCGACTGGCGTTGCGCCTCTCATTCACGATGGCCTTCCTCGGTGGGGCCTTCGCCTACTCCCTGACCGCCAGCGTGGCGGATGACCTGTTCCGCGCCGGTGGCGGCGGCCTGGGCGCCCTGGCCCTGATGCTGGGCCTCGGGTCCGTGCTCGGTGGCGTCTACATCTCGGGTCCCGGAGGACTGGTCCGGCGTTCACGCCTCGAGGCTGTCGTCGCCCTGACCTTCGCCTTCGGCATGCTCATCGTGACCGCCACGCCGTGGTTGTTCGTCGGCTTCCTCGGCTATTTCGTGATGGGGATGGCGCACATGCTCCACGGCGTCACGGTGAACACGGCACTCCAACTCCAATTGGACGAGGAGTACCGCGGCCGGGTCATGTCGGTGTGGCTCGTCGCCCTGCTCGGAGGCCTGCCCCTGGGCTCCTTCGCCGGTGGCGTGCTCGGTGACCTCCTCGGGATGCGTTGGGTGATGCTCGGCTACGCCGTGCTGCTGGCCGGGACGATCAGCAGCATGGCGCGTGGCGCCGGTTTCGCCCTGCTCGACGACGATGGTCCCGGTGTCTGAAATCGGCGGAGAAGGCGCCCGGTGGCTTCCGCACTTGCCGATTTGCCCGATCGCGAGGGACAATGGTGATGTCTGCGAAGGAGGAAGTCCGTGACCGATTCGATCGAGGCGTCCGAGCACCTGCTCGAGGCGATGACGGCATTCGAGGAACTGGCGCGGGTGAGTACGTCCGCACAGGCGGCCGAGGACCTGGATCCGGTCGTCCTGCAGGCGTTCTGGCGCGAGTGGCCGCACACGAGCGTCTGGGCGGGCACACTTTGGCGGATACTGAATCGGGACCTCGAGCGCCCTGCGACCCAGCAGCGCGATCCCGAACTCGATGAAGTGGGGGGAACGGGCTGATGGTCGAAGTACGTGAGGTGATGTCTCCCGACGTCGCCACGGTCGCCTCGGATGCTTCCGTTTCCGATGCGGCGAAGGTCATGGTGAAGGGCGGCTTCGGTTCCGTGATCATCGTGCACGGGAAGATGCTCGTCGGCATCCTCACCGAGCGAGACGTTCTGCGGGCCGCCGCCAACGAGACGGACCTGTCCACCGCCTCGGTCGAGGACTGGATGACTCCCGATCCCGAGACCGCCGAGCCCGATCTCGAGACCGAGGACGCTGCCGGGATGATGCTGTCCCGTGGCTTTCGCCACCTGCCGGTCACCCAGGACGGCGACCTCGTCGGCATCGTCAGCCTCCGCGATGTCCTGAGTGCCCGTATCGGGCGTCGCTAGCCCGACCGCTTTCACGGCTGCAGTTCAGGTCCCACCAGAGCGCACATGGCGACCGATGCCCGGGAACGGGCGCGTCGCACTGACGCTGCATGGACTGCCGGTCCCGTCTATTCGGTGGTCCGAACGACTGTCCGATTCGTTCTCTGGCCCTACTTCCGGGTCCGGACGACGGGGCGTGAGCACATCCCCGCTGACGGTCCGGTCATCCTCGCACCGGTGCACCGCTCGAACCTGGACTCGTTCCTGCTCTCACCGCTGACCCGTCGCCGCCTCCGGGCATTGGCGAAGATCAGCCTCTTCAACGTGCGTCCCCTGGCCTGGTTCCTCGCCTCGTTGGGGTCCTTTCCGGTACGACGCGAGGGGGCCGATCGTGAGTCGATGCGCGTGGCCCGCGATCTACTCGACGAGGACAACCTGTTGCTGGTGTTTCCCGAGGGGACCCGGCGTGATGGACCGCAGGTCGCCGAACTCTTCGATGGCACCGCCTGGCTGGCTGCCAAGGCTGGCGCGCGCGTGGTTCCGGTCGGCATCGCCGGCAGTGGAGAGGCGATGCCGGCGGGTGCGAGGTTCCCGAAGCCATGCCGGATCCGTCTTGTCGTCCATCCGGCGCTCGAGCCACCCGAGCCCAGGGCTCCCCGGAGTGCCCTCAGGGCCTGGACGGCCGACCTCGAGTCGGCCCTGCAGTCCGCCCTGGACGAGGCCAACGCCGGGATCTGACCCGGAACCTGCACAAAATTGCGCGGATGCCGGTCGTCGACCGGTGCCATGCGAGGGTGGCGCGGTGGATCGCCAGGTGGTCAGCGGTCGGGGAGCGGCGACGCTTGCCGTGTTCCTGACGGCGTTCGGCCCGATCATCGTCAAGATCTCCGACCTTGCCGAGCTCCGCTTCATCTTCTGGCGACTGATGGCGGCGCTGGTCGTCTACCTCGCCGTCCTCTTTGCCCGCGGTGGTCGTGTGACGCTGGCTGCGCTCCGCACGTCATTCTGGGGTGGACTCCTGTTCGGCCTGAACCTCGTGCTCTTTATCACCTTCATGCGTCGGACGAGCGCAACCCATGCCGTCATCATGGGCTCGCTGCAACCCGTCGTCCTTCTCGGGGTGGCAGGCCCGCTGTTCGGTGAGCGTCCCCGCAGGTCGCTCTACGGTTGGTCGGCCCTCGCTCTCGGGGGAGTGGCGATCTCGATGTGGGGCGGTGACCCCAGCGGCGTGGCGACCGTCGAGGGAGACCTGTTGGCGTTCGTCGGAATGCTGTTCTGGTGCTCCTACTACATCGTCAGCAAGCGCACCCGGGCCACGCTCGACGCGGCCAGCTACCAGGCGGGGCTCACCCTCGTAGCGGCGGCCGTGATCCTGTTGGCAGCGCTGATCTCGGGTCAGGGGGTTGCACCCCCGTCGGGCGCCGACTGGTGGCCGGTCGTCCTGATGGCGGCGTTGCCCGGCACCGGCCACCTGCTCATCAACTACGCCCACGCACACGTGGCGTTGACGGTAATGGGCCTCATCAACCTGCTCTTCACGGTCATCGTCCCTCTCTACGCCTGGTGGCTCCTCGACGAGGCGATCGGCGGCGTGCAGGCGCTGGGCATTGCCGTCGTGATGGCAACCCTCGCCATGGTGGTGACACGTCCCGCCGAGCGGCCCGTGGACGTCGACCGTTAGCCGGACAGGACCCGCAGCATCCAGTCGGCGACGGCGAAGCGGTCGGTGCCATCGTCGAGCGTCGACAGTGCATCGGAGACGACCTCCTCGCCGATCCTGAGGAGGCGACTGGTGTAGAGGTCGCGGGCGAAGTCGGTGTCGAACTCGGGATGGCCCTGGATGCCGATGATGTGGTCGCCGATGCCGAACGACGCCACCGGGCAGTGGGCCGTCGAAGAGGTCAGCCTCGCCCTGGCCGGCAGGCCAACGATCTGGTCCTGGTGGCAGTAGGTGATCCCGAAGCCGCCATCGACCGGAGTCGTCACCGAAGAGGGGGAGACCACCTCGGCGCGTCGGACGCCGATGTTCCAGCCACCGGTGTACCGGACCTCGCCGCCGAGCGCCTGGGCGACGGCCTGGTGGCCGAAACAGACGCCGATGACCGGCGCCCGCGCTGCGTCGAGGTCCCTGACAACGTCGAATAGGTCGGCGATCCACGGGTCATCGTCCAGAGCCGACGAGCGGGCACCAGAGATCAACCAGCCGTCCTGCTCGTCGGCGGCACCGGGCAGCCTGCCGTCGACCACGTCGTAGTCGGTGACCACGACCTCCTCGTCGCCGTGGTTGAGGAGTTGGGTGAACAGTTCCCGGTAGCCGCCGTAGCGGTCGAGTCGGTCGCCGCCGACTTCGTCACAGCGCAGGAGCCCGAGGCGCACGGTCAGACCTCCTCCGCCCGGAGGAACACCGGACCGGTCCAGCGGGCGACAAGGTCGGTGACCAACTCGGTGTCGGATCGGACGGGGATCACGACCTGTCCGTTGCGCTCGGGAACCGCCGACGAGAGGTCGTCGGTGGTGGCGTAGCCGAATCCCAGGACGATGGCGGTGGTCGCCCGGGCGTCGGCATCGCCGGCGGTGATGCGGCGATCGATGAGCATCGTGCCGCCGACGACGTAGTCCTCCGGGGTGCTTGCCGGTCCGAAGAGCAGGAGGTCGCCGCTCCATGCGTCGGCGTAGGCCTGCCAGCTTCCGCCTGCAAACATGGCGAGGGGCTTCGGCAGGTTGTCACCGACGCGTTCGAGGGACGAGGGGAGGTCAACTTCCGTGCGGACGGCCACCACATCGGGGGCATGGATGGTGTCGACGTCGAGCGATGCCAGCGCCGTCTCGGAGCCGACGACGATCAGCGTGGCATCGAAGGAGCGGGCCATGGCCGCCGAAGGGTGCAACGCCGCCTGTGCCCGGTCACCGCCGTCGAGTGGCACGAGCAGGTGCGAGTACATCGGCGCGAGCGTACGCCTCCCGGCCAATTTACGAGGAGCCGTGGGCGCTGTTTCGCAGTTCGGAGGTCGCACTTGCCGATTGGGCCAGCGAGACTGCGCCGGTGCAGCGGGGATTCCTCTACGCGGTCGGCGCCTTTTCCCTCTGGGGCGTCTCGCCAGTCTTCTGGAAGTTCCTCGGGCACGTCCCTGCGAGCGACATCTTCGGACATCGGGTGGTCTGGACGTTCGCGTGCGTCGTCCTGATCCTGGCCTCCCGCCGCTCCTGGGGTCGGGTGGCCGCAGCGGCAGGTGACCGTCGGACCCTCGGCCTCGAGGCCGTCGCGGCGGTCCTGCTCGCCTCCAACTGGCTGCTCTGGGTCTGGGCCGTCACCTCCGACCACGTCATCGAGGGCAGCCTCGGCTATTTCATGAATCCGTTGGTGAGCGTCGTACTGGGGATGCTGTTCCTTGGCGAGTCACTGCGTCGGGCACAGTGGTTTGCGGTCGGCCTGGCGACTGCGGGCGTAGTCTGGCTGACGGTGCAGGTGGGCACATTGCCCTGGATATCGCTCGTCCTGGCGTTCACCTTCGGCTTCTACGGCCTCATCAAGAAGAAGCTCGACCTGTCGCCCTTCGAGGGGCTCGGTATCGAGATGTCGGTTCTGTTGCTGCCGGCCGTGCTGTTCCTCGTCGTAAGGGCGTCGGCCGGGGACGGATCCATGGGCGTCGGCGTCCCGGCTGACAGCCTCCTGCTGATGGCCGGCGGGTTGTTCACGGCAGTACCGCTTCTGTTGTTCGGAGCCGCCGTCCGACGGGTGCCGCTGACGGTGATCGGCCTTACCCAGTACCTCGCGCCGACCATCAACTTCGTACTCGGTGTGGTGGTTTACTCAGAGCCGTTCGGCGGGGTACGGCTCATTGGCTTCGTCGCCATCTGGATCGGACTGGTCGTGTTCTCGCTGGACTTCCTCGGGAGCACCCGTCGGCTGCGACCGACGGCCTGAGGTCGGTTAGAACCGGGCGACTGCCAGCACCTCGGCGGCGAACGCCGGGGCCTCGTCGTCGAGGCGGCGACGGTTGAGCGACCGGGTGGCGATCACGTCAGCCCCGTGCCCCTCGAGCAGGTCGGCCAACTTGTCGGCGGCGTTGCCCGGGTTGACGGCGTGGGTCATGAAGGCGACCACCCGCTTGTTCCAGAGCTTGGGGATGCTGCGCACCATGCCGGCGTCGCCGGGGCGGTGACCGAAGAGGATCAGGCCGTCGACCCAGGTGCCCACGAAGACCAGGTCGGCTTCGGCGAGTTCCTTGAAGTCGATGTTGGTGACCGGTCGGACGGCGACCGTGTCGCCGGCGGCCTCGGCAGCCCCGCCGATCAGTTCGGCGGCGCGACGCGTGTTGCCGGTGCGGCTCTGGTGGATCACGACGATGTTCACGGGCCTCATGGCTATCAGCGCAGCGTCCCGGTTGCACGCCTTCTGGCGGCTTGCGCTCGGCCGGAATCCGGGCCGTACACTTCGCTACATGCCCCTCTACGACTACCGGTGCGGGACCTGTGACACCGTCTTCGAGGTCCGGAGGCCGATGTCCGAATCGGGCGATTCGGCCGCCTGCCCTGCCGGTCACCAGGGAGCCCGGCGGCTGTTGTCGGTGTTCGCTGCGGTAGGCGGTGACCAGCCGGCGCCGATGTCCGGTGGGTGTGGCGGGGCCTGTGCCTGCCACCCCGGCTGAGGAGCGGGGAGACCAGAACGTGACGGGGCGCCTCGAAGGGAAGATCGCCTGCATCACCGGAGCCGGGTCCGGACTCGGGCGGGCCATCGCCGAGCGGTTCGCCGCCGAGGGGGCGACGATCGTGGCGCAGGACCTCCGGGTCGGGTCCGCCGAGGAGACTGTCGGACTCCTGCCCGATGGCGACCACTTCGCACAGGGCGGTGACGTCGCAGACCCCGAAGCCGTTGCTGCGGTGTTCGCTGCCATCGACGAGCGCCTCGGTCGCCTCGACGTGCAGGTCAACAACGCCGGTGTCGACCGCCTGCCGGGCGACGGGTTCGACCGGATGCTGGCCGGCGAGGGGGCCCAGATCCGCCTCATGGAGCACGCTGCGTTCACCCGGATGCTCGAGATCCACGCCGGAGGCACCTTCGCATGCACGCAGGGCGCTGTGGGCCTCATGCGCAACGGGGGCTCGGTCATCACCATGTCGAGCATCGCCGGGATCGCCGGCTGGGGGCCCGTGCACTACAGCGCAGCGAAGGGTGCGATCCTCGGCTTCACTCGGGCGGCGGCCCGGGAGTTGGGCGCCATGGGCATCCGGATCAACGCCATCGCCCCCGGCGTGATCGATACGCCGATGACGGCGAAGGTCGACGATTCCCTGCTGGCGCCGATGATCATGATGACCCCACTGGGCCGCAAGGGCACTGCCGACGAGATCGCATCCACGGCACTGTTCCTGGCGACGGACGACAGTTCGTTCATCACCGGCCAGTGGATCTCCCCCAACGGGGGCATCGTCACGGTCTGAGTGGCGTGCTCCGTCAGGAACGGTCCAGGTCGACGAGGTGGGCCTCGGCCTCTTCGGGGGTTAGCCCCATCTCCGCCATGCCCTCGGCCAGCACCTGCCGGTAACTTAGGCTGGGCGGGCCCGGCGGTGGAGGCGCCGTCGAACCGAATGTCACCGCTGGGCGTCCGTCGATCGGGTCCATGCCGATCAACAGGTCGATCACGCCGTCGACCACGACGACGGCCTCCCCCGGGCCCGGGGGAGGATCGGGAAGCGATGCAGCGTCGGTCGGCATCCCGTTTTCCTGGGCTATGACGTCCTGGATCTGTCCGTAGGTCGTTAGCCATGCCCGTCCGACGATGGGCATGGCGTCGGGGTGAGGCGCCTCGGCCGGGCAGATGCAGCAGCCGCCGTCCCAGCGGGTCGAGTGCCCACCGAAGTGCACGGGGTGCGGGACCACCACCCTCCGGTCGTCGAGGGGAGGGGCCGGGTCGCGGGCCCCCCGATGCGGGCCCCAGGGCCGGTCGTCGCCGCATCCGACGAGGTAGGCGAGCATCCGGTCAGTCAACAGGTTCGAGCCGTAGGCGACGTACCAGATGAGGGGGGTGTCGCTCATGGCGTCCCGAGGAGGACGTCGGCGGCCGCCCAGGCGCTGGCGGCGGCGGCGTCGGCCAGCATCCCCTCGGGACCCACCCAGTCGCCCGCGATGAGCACGCCGGGCCGATCAGCGGCATCGATCCCCGGTCGCCCGGCGAGGCCGCCCCGCTCCGCCAATGGGATGCCGTGGGCGACGGTCATGGCGTGGAGGTAGCGGTCGGCGAGTAGCGACGAGGCTTGGACGCCGGAGGCGGCGGCGATGTCCTCGAGGGCGGAGCGGTTCTCGTCGGCCGGACCGTCGGCACGGGGGTGCAGGTAGCGGACTGCGCTGGCGGTCGCCTGTCCGTCGGGTGCGAGTCGGGCCGGCGGTCCGTGGACCGAGAAGTAGACGGGGTGGTCGATCCCCAGCACGAACCGATGGTCGGGCTGGTGGTCCAGGGCGAGGTCGAGCACGGCGACACGGGTGGGCGGGCCGGCGGCTTCGACCAGTCCGGTGGCGCCGGTGAGCCGCTCGGCCGTCTCCGGGCCGCCGGCCGCAACGATGGTGGTCCGGGCCGAGAGGTCCTCGGTGGCCGTCCGGATGGCGAGCCGGGGGGATTCGCCCAGCACACCGGTCACGGACCCGTCGTAGCGGAAAACCACGCCGGCGGCCTCGGCCCTGGTGGTTAACCCGTCGACCAGGGTTTGCCAGCCACCGTGGAGGTACAGCACCCCGTCGTCGACGGCCATCGACAGTTGTCGGAGGGCGGCCCCTGCGCTGAGCAGTTCGGGGCAGTTGACATAGGTGGCCAGTCGGAACAGGGCGGCCAACAGGTTACGGACGGCCTCGCGCCGGGTGACGGAGTCGATCCAGTCGTCCACCGTGACATCGTCGAGTGGGACCGGATCCAGGCGGGGGAGTCGGGCAAGTAGTGCGCCCACTGTAATCTTCTCGACGGGCGACAGGAGCGAGGTGCGCAGCAGCGACACCGGTCCGGCGGGAAGCAGGTGGAGCCGGTCGTCGTAGAGGCCGCGGGTGCCCCGGGTTGGTGGCGCCCCGCCCTCGACCGGAATGCCGAGGCGTTGGAGCGCCCGATCGGCGTGGCCTCCGACGTAGAGGGCGTGCGGGCCCTGGTTCACCAGGTGGTCGGCCAGCAACGACGTCCGGGACCGACCGCCGGATGCCCCGAGCCCGTCCACTACGATGACCGACCGACCAGCGTCGGCCAGCCTGTTGGCGGCGACCAGGCCGGCCAGGCCGGCCCCGATCACTGCAGTGTCGAAGGTGCTCGGGTTCGGGTCTTTCATCGTCTACCCACGGACTCCGGGGTCGGGATTCACCCCAAGTCTGGCATTTCTGACCCTTCGGCCGGAGACCGGACGGTCAGGCGAACAGGCCGTCGAGTGCGGTGGCCACGGGGTTGTCGGACGGGGCATCGGACCCGCTGAGGTGGCCGAGCCAGGTGAGGCTCACCCAGCCGCCCATGACGGCGCCGCCGTCGGTGTCGGGATCGAGGGGCAGCGCCTCTCCCCAGTCCATCCGGATCCGATAGGTCCCTTCGTGGCCCTGCTTCGGCTCGAGTCCGGCGGTGCTCAGGGTCCTTGGCGGATGGGCGCCGACGGGTGTCTCCTTCCAGCCCCGCATCTGGTCGACGGGGAGGTTGGGAACGTTCAGGTTGAGCACTGACGGACTGGGCGGTGGGTCGGCGATGACGGCCCCGACCGCGGTGGCGGCGACCTCGGCGGCACTGTCCCAGAACTGGTCGCCGAGCGTGTCCTCGCCTCCCTGGCCCTCGATGCCCCAGCCGGTGACCGCCTGGCTGACCGCTACTCCGGTGAGGCCACCGTTGCGTGCGGTCAGGGCTGCCCCGACAGTGCCCGAGTGGTAGACGGAGCGCCCGACGTTGCTGCCGGGGTTGATCCCGGCGACGACGAGGTCGAACGGGTCGCCGAAGATCCCGAGGCGGCTGTAGACGACGCACAGGCCTGGTGGCCCGCTGACCGACCAGACCTGGTCGATGCCGTCGATCCGGGCATCGTGGACCTCGGGCCGGATCAGGTGCAGGGCTCCGAGCGATGCACCGGCGCCGGAGAACTCCCGGTCGGGGGCCACGACGGTGACATCGCCGAGGGGCAGCATCGCCCGGGCAAGGACGTGTAGGCCGATCGAGTCGATGCCGTCGTCGTTGGTGACGAGGATCCGCATGCCGGCGAACGTACCTGCGGCATGTGGAGGAGACCCCAGTGGCCGTCGGGTCGGGCTGGTCAGCCGCCCAGGCGGGCGCTGAGCGTTTCCCATTCGGTCATGAGCCCGGCAGCGCGGTCCCGGGCGACGTCGTGTGCGGCGACCGCGGCGTTGACGGCCTCCTGGTCGGAGTAGAGGTCGGGGTCGGCGAGCACCGCCTGGGTGGCGAGCACCTCGGCCTCCGCCTCCTCCCAGGTCCTTTCCGCACGCTCGAGGCGTCGGCGCAGCGCCTGGTTTGGATCCTTGTTCTTCTGGCCCTTCTTCGTCGGCCTGGATGCAGGTTTCGGCTCGGGCACTGGCTTGGGCTTCGAGACCACCTGGGCCGGATAGAGCACCCTGTCCGGGACGCCCTCGTGGAGCACGGCACGGCCGTCCCGGACCTCGACGAGGGCGTCGGCCACCGATCGGATCAGGTGCCGGTCGTGGGTGATGAGCATGACGGTGCCGGGGTATGCAAGGAGCGCGTCTTCGAGTACGTCACAGCTGGGGAGGTCGAGGTGGTTGGTCGGCTCGTCCAGCAACAGCAGGTTGACCGGAACGGCAAGTGCCTTGGCGAGGGCGAGGCGGGTCTGTTCGCCGCCCGAGAGGTCACCCACCAGGCGGTCGACGGCATCGCCGCGGAACCCGAACGACGCCAGGTAGGTGCGCAGGTTGCGGTTGCCCTGTTCGACGCCCGGAACGGTTCGTGCCTCCTCGAGCACTGTGCGACGGTCGTCGAGAACCTCGGCCTGGAGCTGGTCGAAGGTCGACAGGTCGACGTTCGTGCCGATGGTGACCCGGCCGGAGAGCGGTGCCAGCCGGTCGGTCATGAGCTTGACGAGCGTGGTCTTTCCGGCGCCGTTGGGTCCGACGAGGGCGATGGTGCGTCCCCGTTCGACGGTGAACGACACGTCCGAGAGCACGACCTTGCCGTCACCGTCGTCGTAGCCGGCGGTCACGCCGTCGAACTCGGCGACTATCCGGGACGAACGGCGGGGTGCCGGAAAGCCGAAGCGGGCCCTCGGGTCTCCGGGCTGGTCGATGACGATGCGGTCCAGCTTCTCGAGGGCCTTCACGCGGCTCTGCACCTGCCGGGCCTTGGTTGCCTTGTAGCGGAAGCGCTCGATGAAGCGTTCGGTGTGGGCGACGCGGCGGGACTGCTGGGCGGCGGCGGCCCGTTGTGCGGCGAGGCGCTCCTCGCGTGCCAGTACGAACTCGGCGAAGCCGCCGATGTATTCGGTGACCCGGTTGCCGGAGAGTTCGAGGATTCGGTTGGCGACGGCGTCGATGAAGTCGCGGTCGTGGCTGACGAACAGCAGGCCCCTCGGCCAGGTGGCCAACTGCTGCTCGAGCCAGGCCACGGAGTCGACGTCGAGGTGGTTGGTCGGCTCGTCCATGACCAGCAGGTCGGGGGCGGACAGCAGCAGGCGGGCCAGGGCCACCCGCATTCGCCAGCCGCCGGACATCTCGCCCATGGGGCGGTCGTGGTCGGCGGGGTCGAAGCCCAGTCCGGACAGGATGCGATGGGCCTCAGCCTCGACGGCATAGCCGCCGAGTTGCTCGAACCGGGACTGGGCCTCTCCGTAGTCGGCCAGCAGGCGTTCTGCCTGGGCGCCTGATGTCTCGGCCAGCCGGTGGCCCAGCGCCTCGATCTGGTGGGCGAGTCCGGTCACCGCCTCGGCGCCCAGCATCACCTGTTGGAAGACCGTGCGGCCGGTCTCGGTGGGCAACTCCTGGGGCAGGTACCCGATCCGAAGGTCCTTGGGGCGGTGGACGGCGCCGCTGTCCGGCTCCTGGCGGCCCACCAGCACCTCGATCAGCGTGGTCTTGCCGGTGCCGTTGCTACCGACGAGGGCGATCCGACGGCCCGCTCCGAGGCGGAGGGAGACGTCCTCGAAGAGGGTGCGGGCCCCGAACGAGCGGGAAAGGCCGGAGGTGGTCAGCATGGGGGGAAGGTAGCCAGTACCCGGAGGGGAACTCGGTGGGTGGCGCTGGTCAGCGGGCGGGGGCGTCCCAGCGGATGACCGCTGCGGCCGACGACATGCCAGCTCCGAAGCCGACGAGCAGCAGCAGGTCGCCCTGCTGGATCCGGCCGGCGTCGATGGCGTCGACCATCGCCAGGGGGATCGAGGCGGCCGAGGTGTTGCCGGTGCGGTGCAGCACCATGGCGGCTCGGTCCATGGTCAGGCCGAGTCGCTTGAAGGAGGCCTCGATGATGCGGACGTTGGCCTGGTGGGGGACGACGAGGGCGATGTCGTCCGAGGTCACGGCGGCCTGCTCCATGGCCTTCCGGGCGGCGCTCTCCATGGCGAGGACGGCCCTGCGGAAGACCTCCTGGCCGTTCATGACGATCTTGCCGCCGTGGTCGCAGTAGAGGATGCCCGCAGCTGATCCGTCGGACATGAGGTCCCAGCCGAGGAGGGAGGGCTCCTCGGCGCTGCGCTCGATGACGACGGCGCCTGCACCGTCGCCGAACAGCACGCACGTGCCACGGTCCGCCCAGTCGATGAGCGGCGAGAGGGCGTCGGAGCCGATCAGCAGCACGCGGTCGAGACCGCCGTCGATGTACTGCATGGCGGTGACGAGGCCGTAGACGAATCCCGAGCAGGCGGCGTTCATGTCGATGGCGCCACAGGTCAGGCCCAGGTTGTGCTGGACGACTGAGGCGCTGGCGGGGAACTGCTGGTCGGAGGTGCAACTGGCAAGGAGTAGCAGGTCGATGTCGTCGGCGGCGACGCCGGCCATCGCCATGGCGGACCTGCCGGCTTCGGTGGACATCTCGGTGACGGTTCCGTCCACGTGGCGGGTGCTGATGCCGGTGCGCTCGCGGATCCATTCGTCGGAGGTGTCGACGATCTTGGCAAGTTCGTCGTTGGTGAGCACCTTCTCGGGGAGGTGCGTGGCCCACCCGGTGATTCGGCCGTGCGGCATGTGGAGGTGCTCCGTGGTCAAGGATGTCGATCGAGGGATCGGCCCTGCAACACGGTACCGGGCGGCAGTGCCTGTCGGGGCCGGGGCTAAGGTCGGCTGGACATGGCTCCGGAACCGCTCGACGATCACGCGGTAGCGGGGCTGCTCGCACAGGAGGCCGGCGACCTGCTGCTCGACCTGCGGGGTCGGTCCCTGGCCGACGGGGTGTCGGGCTGGCGGCTCCAGTCGCTGGGCGATCGGGCGGCCCACGAGCACCTGGTCGGCCGCCTCGCCGAGTTGCGGACCGACGATGCCGTGCTCTCGGAGGAGGGAGCCGATGACCGCAGCCGCCTGACCGCCGAGCGAACCTGGATCATCGATCCGTTGGACGGCACGCAGGACTACCCGCGGGTCGGCAGCGCCGAGTGGGCAGTGCACGTGGCGCTGGTGATCGACGGCCGGCCGGTGGCGGGTGCGGTTTCGGTGCCGGCAAACGGTGGCCTCTACGGCACGCTCCAGAGCCCGTTGCCGACTCCGACCCGCCGCGAGTGCCCCATCGTGGTGACGAGCCGGTCGCAGTGGGGACATGCCGAGGATGTGGCGGCGGCCCTGGGCGGCGAGGTCCATGCCTTCGGTTCGGCTGGCGCCAAGGCTATGGCGGTGGTGTCTGGTGTCGCCGACGTCTACGTGCACCCCAGCGGGCTCTACGAGTGGGATGTCTGCGCACCGGCGGCAGTGGCGGCTGCAGCCGGCCTCGACGTGACGGGCGTGGACGGCTCGGACCTGGTCTTCAACAAGGCCCGCCCGGTGGTGCCCGGCCTGCTCATCAGCCGTCCCGAGTACACCGAACGGGCAAGGGCGGCCCTGCGCTGGTAAGGGGCGGAGGCTCAGACTCCACCGGCCAACGTCGCCCAGAGGGTGTCGACCTGGTGGTCCAGGGTGGCTTCGTCACCGTCGTTGGTGAGTATGTGGTCGGCGATGGTGCGGCGCTCGTCGTCAGTGGCCTGTGACGCCATGCGGGCACGGGCGTCGTCGGCGGACATTCCCCGTTCGAGGAGTCGGGCCAGGCGCACCTCTGGATCGGTCTCGACCACGACCACCTGGGTGTAGCCACGGCCGTTGGGCAGCCGGCCAAGGTCGCTCTCTACGAGCACGGCCATGTCGAGGACCACGACCTGCGGAGGGTTGCTGACCAGGGACTCCAGTTGGCGAGCCAGCTCAGCGTTGATGGCCGGGTGGCTGATGGCCTCGAGGTCGGGCAGGCGCCCGTCGCCGCCGAAGACGGTCGTAGCGAGCGCAGCGCGGTCGATCGAACCGTCGGCGGCCACCACACCGTCGCCGAATTCGGTCCGGACCTGATTGCGTACGTGGTCGTCGTTGAGGACCTCGCGGCCGATGGCGTCGACATCGATGACGTGGCCCCCCCGTTCGGCGAGCAGGGAAGCGACTGTGGACTTTCCCGCCCCGATTCCGCCGCAGAGTCCGATGACCAGCACGGGGACAGCGTGGCGCACGTTCAGGTCCGCGGCAAGCAGGAAACGGATAGTCTGCGCCAGCCCTGCGGTTCGGCGAAGCCGGTGAGACTCCGGCGCTGTCCCGCAACTGTGTGTCCGGGTCCCTGTCAGGGGGTACGGGCGAGCCAGGTCGATCGGCCGCAGGGTTCGACAGCAGCTCTCGAGGAAGAGCGGTCGTCGGACAGGGCTTCCTGTCTGCGCCNGGGCNTCGACAGACAGGAGAACCCATGNGANTCCGATCCGCCCGTCATGGCCGTCTCACGGCCCTGCCCCTCGTTTTNACCATCGGNCTCTTCGCCACCTCCTGTGGAGGCGTCGGGGGTTCACCTGNTGGTGCCGTGAGCGGCATCGCCNCGACNACTGNCGCGTCGGCTCCTTCCGGCATNGTGTCGTTGTCGGCGACGGCGACGGAGATCCTGTTCGCNATCGGTGCCGGGGNCCAGGTGGTGGCGGTCGACGACCAGTCGACGTATCCGGAGGAGGCGCCGACGTCGGCGCTGTCGGGGTTCACGCCGAATGTGGAGGCGATTGCCAACTACGACCCGGACCTGGTGGTCATCTCGTACGACCCGGGTGACCTCGTGGTAGGCCTCGAGGCGTTGGGTATCGACGTGTTGATGCAGGGCGCCGCCTCCGCCATCGACGACACGTATTCGCAGATCGCCGAGTTGGGAGACCTGACGGGCCANTCCGACGAGGCGGCGGCGCTGAACGCCGAGATCGTGGCTGGGCTCGAGTCGCTGGCCGAGGGCCNTCCGGGCGCCGGCATGACGTACTTCCACGAGGTGGACTCGACGCTGTACTCGGCGACGTCGTCGACGTTCCTGGGGCAGCTCTACGCCCTGCTGGGGCTCGAGAACATCGCAGACCCGGCGGACGAGGACGGCTGGGGGTATCCGCAGTTGTCACCGGAGTACGTGATCGACGTCGGCCCGGACCTGATCTTCCTGGCGGATGCCGAGTGGGGCGAGTCGGCCGAGACGGTCGCCGCCCGTCCGGGTTGGGACACGATGNCGGCAGTGCAGGCGGGCAACGTGTTCCCGTTGGACGAGACCGCCGGCCGTTGGGGGCCACGCATCGTCGACTTCCTCACCACGGTCAGGGCAGCGGTCGAGGAAGCCTCGGGTTGATCCTTCGCCGATGACCACCACGGATCAGACCCCTGAGGCAGGCCGGCTCAAGCCGGCGGAGCTCCGACCGTGGTGGGTGGNGTCNGGCNTCCTCGCCGTCGTCGTCGCGGGCATCGCNGGGCTGGNNCTGGGCCCGGCACAGATCGGCACGTGGGACGTGCTCGTCGAGTTGGTCGACCGGTTGCCGTTCATCGACACGGAGTCGGGCCTGGGCGAGCGTCAGCAGGCGATNATCTGGGAGATCCGGCTGCCGCGGGTCGTACTGGGCCTGCTGGTCGGCGCCATGCTCGCCACGGCAGGTGGCGCCTACCAGGGGGTGTTCCGCAACCCCCTGGCCGACCCGTACCTGCTGGGCGTGGCCGCCGGNGCCGGCTTCGGCGCCNCCGTGGCCATCGTGTCGGGGCTCGGCGACGGGATCGGCATCATCGACCCGATCCCGATGATGGCGTTTGCCGGGGCCCTCGTGGCCGTCGTTCTGACCTACCTCGTCGGCGCCACCGGAGGCCGCCTCGACCCGGTNACCAGCCTCGTGNTGGCGGGCGTGGCGGTGGCCAGCTTCTTCACCGCCATCCAGACGTTCGTGCAGCAGCGCCACTCCGAGACGATCAGGCAGGTCTACTTCTTCGTCCTCGGGCAGCTTCGCACCGCCGGCTGGGACGAGGTGACGCTGCTGGCCCCGTACACGGGCGTGTGCCTGGCCGTGATCCTCGCCGTGCGGCGACGCATGGACACACTCGCCGTGGGCGACGAGGAGGCAGGCGCCCTCGGCCTCGACGTGCGGCGGGTACGCCTCGTCACGGTCGTGGCGGCGTCGCTCGGCACCGCCGCGGCGGTGTCGGTGTCGGGCCTGATCGGCTTCGTCGGGATNATCGTCCCGCACACCATCCGGTTGCTGTTCGGCTCCAGTTATCGGGTGATCCTGCCGCTGACGGTCCTGTTCGGCGGGGCGTTCCTCGTGGCCGCCGACCTNGTGGCCCGCCTGGCGCTCGAGCCGGCGGAGATGCCGATCGGCGTGGTGACGGCCTTCCTCGGCGCCCCGTTCTTCGTGCTGATCCTGCGCACCACCCGGAGGTCCCGNTGACCGCCATCGCCTGCCNGGACGTGGTCGTCGCCTTCGACGGGGTGGAGGTGCTCCGTGGCGTCGACCTGTGGGTGCCACCGGGNGGTTGGGTGACCGTNGTCGGCCCGAACGGCGCCGGCAAGAGCACCCTGTTNCGTGCCGTNGGCGGCATCGTCGACGCCACCGGCAGCATCGANCTCGGCGGTCGGCCGGCGGCCGGGATGACCCGCCGCGAAATGGCCCGACTGGTGGCGCTGGTGCCCCAGGAGCCGGTCATCCCACGGGGGATGCGGGTCNTCGACTACGTCCTGCTCGGTCGCACCGCACACCTGGGCTTCTTCGAGGCCGAGGGCGCCGCCGACCTGGACGTGGCCGTGAAGGCACTCGCCGACCTCGACGCCGGACCNCTNGCCGACCGCACCGTCGACACNCTCTCGGGTGGTGAGCGCCAACGGATCGTGATCGCCCGGGCCCTGGCCCAGGAGTCGCCGGTGCTGCTGCTCGACGAACCCACGACCGCCCTCGACGTGGGCCACCAGCAGGAGGTGCTCGACCTGGTCGACCGACTCCGTGCCGAACGCAACCTGACGGTGCTGGCCACGATGCACGACCTCACCCTTGCCGGCCAGTACGCGGACTGGCTGGTGATGCTCGATGCGGGCGAGGTCGTCGTCGCCGGATCNGCCGACGAGGTGCTCACCGAGGAGGCGGTCGCCCGTCACTACGGCGCCCGTGTGCGGGTGGTGCCNGACGAGGCCGGTCCGATCGTCGTGCCCGTGCGCCGGTCTGGTAGTGATGGNANATGAGNGAAANCGCCAAGCAGTTCNGCGAGGTTCGTGGCCGGCGCATGGCCCATGTCGAGGTGGGGGAAGGCGACCCGATCGTCTTCCTGCACGGCAACCCGACGTCGTCGTACCTGTGGCGCAACGTCATCCCCCACGTGGCCGATGCCGGGCGGTGCATCGCCCCCGACCTGATCGGCCAGGGCGACTCCGACAAGCTCGATGACTCCGGCCCCGGCTCATACCGCTACGTCGAGCACCGGGACTACCTNTTCGACCTCCTNGAGCAGTTGGGGGTCGACGAGAACGTGACNCTCGTGGTCCACGACTGGGGCTCGGCGCTCGGATTCGACTGGGCCCGGCAGCATCCCGACGCCGTGAAGGGCATCTGCTACATGGAGGCCATCGTCCAACCCATCNCCTCGTGGGACGAGTGGCCCGAGAATGCCCGGGGCATCTTCCAGGGCTTCCGCTCCGAGGCCGGCGAGGNATTGGTGCTCGAGAAGAACNTCTTCGTCGAGGGCGTGCTGCCCGGCGCCATCGTCCGCANCCTCACCGNTGAGGAGCACGACGAGTACCGGCGCCCCTTCGTCGAGCCGGGCGAGTCCCGGCGTCCGACCCTGACGTGGCCCCGCGAGATCCCGATCGAAGGCGAGCCCGCCGACATGGTGGCGATCGTCGCCGACTACGCAGAGTTCCTGGCCGGATCACCGATCCCGAAGCTGTTCGTGAACGCAGACCCGGGAGCGATCCTCACCGGCGCCCAGAGGGAGTTCTGCCGCACGTGGCCGAACCAGGTCGAGGTCACCGTGGCAGGCGCCCACTTCATCCAGGAGGACAGCCCCGACGAGATCGGCGCCGCCCTGGCCGACTGGTACGCCGGGCTCTGAATCCGCCTACACAGCCGGAGTGATGAGGCCGTAGTGGCCGTCGAAGCGCCGGTAGAGAACGTTTCCCCGGTTGAGGTCGGAGCCCGGGTCGGCGAAGAACACGAAGGCATCGTCGGTCTCGTCGAGCAGTGCCGCGGCCTCCGCCAGCGGTAGGTGNTTGAGNACCACCGAGCCTGAATGGATCGGCGGTCGGGTGTCGCCCGGGAGGTCCTCGCCGGCGACTGCGGGCACGACGTTGACGTTGCCGTCGCCGTTCCGGTACACGACCCGGTCGAGGTCGTGGTCGGTGTCGAGGAACAGGTAGAAGCCGTGGTCCAGTTGGTCCATCTCGTCGGCGGCCTCTTCGAGGCTCATGGGGTACATGGCGAGCGTCTTGTGGCGGACCACCTCGCGTTCGTCCGAGGGCACAGCGCTGTAGCCGGCGTGGTTCGGGGTCGGTTCGGGCTCGTGGTGCCGGTCCTCGTNGCGGTCGCGTCGTCGNCGGAGTCGCNTCGAGAGCCGGNCATGGAGCAGGTCGATGGCCTCGGCGATCGAGTGCCCGCTGGCGTGGGCGCGCACGGGCGTGCCGTTCAGGTCGATGGAGGCCTCGGCGATCGCAGGCAACTCGAGTGNGGNCTTCTCGCGGACCTTCAACTTCACCACTGCCGCCAGGACCGGTTCGTGCCCCAACTCGCAGAGCGTCTGGACCTTTTCGATCGCCTGCTCCCGATCTCGTGGGGAGATAACCCCCCGGGTGAGCAGCTCGACCTCACAGACGGCATGTGGCTTGACCACGTGTTCCCCTTCCGGTTGTCACTTGCGTGTCCTCATCATGGCGCGGATTTCGACCCTTGTCAGACGCGGAATTCCCGAAGGGACGTGATGGCGTCGCGCCGGTGTGCTGCGAGACTGTGTGCCCATGGCCTACCGACTCTCGACCNTCGCCGACGGCCGGACNGTCCTCCTCGACGACGGCCTGCTGGAGGGTGAAAGCGCCCGCTGGTGGGACCTCGGCCGGCTCACCGNCGGCCGGCTCGCCGACCCGCTCGACGCCCTCGCCGACCCTGCCGGCCTCGACGCCCTGACCGACGCTGCAGGCGTGCCCCATGGCGACCCGGACGGCGAGGTGGCGCTCGGCGGCCTGGGGCCTTCGGTGCCCCGNCCCCGCAAGGTGTTCGGCATCGGCATGAACTTCGGTGCCCACATCGCAGAGATGGGCCGGTCGGCGCCCGCCATCCCNGTCATCTTCACCAAGTGGCCGAACTGCCTCACCGGACCCGGCAGCGACATCGTCCTCGTCGGTGACCGCACCGACTACGAGGTCGAGTTGGTGGCGGTCATCGGCCGGACCTGCCGGGGCCTCGACCNCTCCGAGGCGTGGGACGCCCTCGCCGGCGTGGCCGTCGGCCAGGACGTGTCCGACCGTGCACTNCAGCTGGCGTCCAGTCCNCCACAGTTCAGNCTCGGCAAGAGCCACGACACCTTCGGCCCCCTCGGCCCGGTCACGTCGCTCGACCTNGTCGACGACCCCACCGANCTGACGCTCCACTGNTCGGTCGACGGCGAGATGCGCCAGGACAGCCACACCAGCCTGATGATCCTCGACGTGCCGGGCCTCGTCGCCTACCTGTCGGAGGTCTGCACGCTCGAGCCGGGCGACCTGGTGTTCACCGGGACGCCGNCCGGCGTCGGCGACCCGCAGGGACGCTGCCTCGAGGTGGGACAACTGGTCGAGTCGGAGATCCCCGGCGTGGGCCGGCTCGCCAACCGCTGCGTGTAGGGAATCCCCCCGGGCTAACGCAGGGCGACGGGGGTGGTGACCTCGTCGAAGAAGTCGCTGCCCTTGTCGTCGATGACGATGAACGCCGGGAAGTCGACGACCTCGATGCGCCACACCGCTTCCATGCCGAACTCGGGGTACTCGAGGACCTCGACNTTGCGGATGGAGTCGAGCGCCAGTCGGGCGGCCGGTCCGCCGATCGACCCGAGGTAGAAGCCTCCGTAACGCCTGCAGGCGTCGGTGACCTGNCGCGAACGGTTGCCCTTNGCCAGCATGACCAGGCTGCCGCCGGCGGCCTGGAANCGTTCGACGTAGGCGTCCATGCGGCCGGCCGTGGTCGGGCCGAACGACCCGGAGACGTGGCCCTCGGGGGTCTTGGCGGGACCGGCGTAGTAGACGGGATGGTCACGCAGGTAGTCCGGCATGGGCCGGCCGTCGTCGAGCAGTTCGTCGACCTTGGCGTGGACGATGTCGCGAGCCACGACGAGGGTTCCGGTGAGCGACAGGCGGGTCTTGACCGGGTGCTTCGAGAGCTCGGCGCAGATGGCTTCCATGGGCTGGTCGAGGTCGATCGACACGACGCTGCCTGGGAGGTCGTCGTGGGACACCTCGGGCAGGAAGCGGGCCGGGTCCTCCTCGAGTTGTTCGAGGAACACGCCGTCAGCGGTGATCTTGCCGAGTGCCTGACGGTCGGCCGAGCACGACACGGCGATGCCGACCGGGTTGGATGCCCCGTGGCGGGGGAGGCGCACGACCCGGACGTCGTGGCAGAAGTACTTGCCGCCGAACTGTGCGCCGATGCCGAACCCGCGGGTGAGTTCAAGCACGCGCTCCTCCCACTCGGGGTCGCGGAAGGCGTGGCCGGCCTCGCTGCCGGCGGTGGGCAGGTGGTCGAGGTAGTGGGCCGAGGCGTACTTGGCGACCTTGAGGTTGAACTCGGCCGACGTGCCGCCGATGACGACTGCCAGGTGGTACGGCGGGCAGGCGGAGGTGCCGAGCGTGCGGAGTTTCTCGTCGAGGAAGGCGGTGAGCCGTTCGGGGGTGAGCAGCGCCCGGGTCTCCTGGAACAGGTAGCTCTTGTTGGCCGAGCCCCCGCCCTTGGCCATGAACAGGAACCTGTAGGCGTCGCCCGGGACGGCCTCGACTTCGATCTGGGCCGGCAGGTTCGTGCCGGTGTTCTGTTCGGTGAACATGTCGAGCGGTGCCATCTGCGAGTAGCGCAGGTTCGACGTGAGGAAGGTGTCGAACACGCCCCGCGAGATGGCCTCCTTGTCGTCTCCGTTCGTGAGGACCTGCTGGCCCTTCTTGGCGGAGATGACGGCGGTGCCGGTGTCCTGGCACGACGGCAGCACGCCGCCGGCGGCGATGTTGGCGTTGTGGAGCAGTTCGGTGGCCACGAAGCGGTCGTTGGCCGAGGCCTCCGGATCATCGAGGATCGACGNCAACTGTGCCAGGTGGCCGGGCCGCAGCAGGTGGGAGATGTCGCGCATGGCGGTCGCCGTGAGGAGGCGGATGGCCTCGTCGTCGACCTCGAGGAACGTGCGCCCGCCCGGTCCCTCGACGGTGCGAACCCCCTCAGTGGTGAGCAACCGGAAGTCGGTGGTGGCGTAGGGGTCGTCGAGCAGCGGCAGCAGGTCGGTGTAGGCGAACTCGGGGGTGTCGCTCATGGCTCCAACCTAACGGTTGCGGGGTGGCACCATTGGGGAGTTGTGTGCCGGGCGCCCTCGGCTCAGGCGGCCAGGTCCGCCACGATCGGCGTCCAGAAGTCGGCGCCGTGATCGCCCCCGAGGGCATAGAAGGTCATGCGGTCGACGCAGTCGCCGTAGCGTGCCCGGATGCCGGCGGCCACCTTGTCGGGCTCTGCGACGACCGCGAACGTGTCGAGCATCTCGTCGTCGATGAGCTCGCCCATGGCCTGCCATTCGCCACGCTTGGACATGGCGTTGAGGTCGCCGTGGAGGCCCTCCCAGCCGTGGATCTCGAGCACGCCCAGGTAGGCAGGGGTCGAGGCGTAGAAGGCGATTTGCTGNCGGATGCCGGTGGCGGCCCTCGCCATGGACTCTTCGTCGGGGCCGGTGACCACGAAGCCGGGGCCCATGACCTCGAAGTCGTCGAGCGTGCGCCCGGACTTCGCCAGGCCGGCCTCGATCCTCGGCAGGGTGACCTCGCGCAGGTACGTCTCGGTCGAGAAGGCGTGGCAGATGATGCCGTCGCAGACCTCGCCGGCGACCTCCGACATGAGCGGGCCGACCGCCGAGATGAACACCTTGGGCGGTCCGCACTCGTTGGGGCCGGGGTTGAAGAACGGNGTCATCAGGGTGTGGGTGTAGAAGTCGCCGCGGAACTCCAANTTCGTACCGTTGTTCCAGCAGTCCCAGATGGCCTGCATGGCGCTCACGAACTCGCGCATCCTTGCGGCCGGGTGGGACCACTCCATGGAGAAGCGCTTGGTGATGTGCGGCCGGATCTGGGTGCCGAGCCCCATGATGAAGCGGCCGTCGCTGTAGCGCTGCAGGTCGTGGCCGATCTGGGCGAGGATCATGGGGTTGCGGGCGAAGGCCACGGCGATCGAGGTGCCCAACTCGAGGCGCTCGGTGTGCTCGGCGGCGACGACGTGCGGCAGGAAGGGGTCGTGGCTGGTCTCGGCGGTCCATGCACCGGCATAGCCCTCGTCCTCGAGGCGCTTCGCCGACGCACCGATGGAGGCGAGTCCGCCGGACAGGGATGTGGGGTTCGCGGCGCCGAGGCCGCCGTCGATTTTCATGCGCCGAACGTAGTCCCCTGTCCCCGACTCGCTAGCGTCCGCCGCTGATGGAACTCCTGCTGGTCCGCCATGCGCTCCCGGTACGCGTCGACAACAGGGACACGGGCGACGAGGCCGACCCGGTCCTGTCCGACCTGGGATGGCGCCAGTCCCGGGCCGTGGCCGACTGGCTCGTCGGTGCGCTGCCCGGTGGGCCGTCGGCCGAGCCGATCGATGCCGTGTATGCCAGCACGCGTGCCCGGGCCCGGCAGACCGCCGAGCCCCTTGCCGAGCGACTGGGGCAGGAACTGCGGATCGAGCCGGGGCTCGACGAGTACGACTACGGCGAGCCCGAGTACGTCCCGATCGAGGAACTCAAGGAGGCCGGCGATCCCCGCTGGCACGAGTTGGTCTCCGAGGATGCCATCCCCGCCCCGGAGGCGTTCATGGCGCAGGTTGTCACCGGCGTCGATCGGATCATCGCCGCCCACCCCGGACAGCGGGTGGTGGCCTTCTGCCACGGTGGGACGATCTGCGCCTACATGGCCCACCTGCTCGGACTCGATCGGATCCTCTTCTTCGAGGCGGCCTACACGTCGGTGAACCGGGTGCTGGCCGCATCGACGGGCGAACGCAGCCTGGGGTCGCTCAACGAGACCGCCCACCTGCGGGTGGCGGGGGTGCCGACGTATCTGCCCGGGGGCTAGGCGAGTTCGGGGCGGCTGCGGAACGCCTCGAGTGCCTCGGGGTTGGCGAGGGCCTCGAGGTTGGTGACCGGTCGGCCCTCGACCACGTTGCGCACCGCCATCTCGACCAACTTGCCGGACCGCGTGCGCGGCAGGTCGGGGACGGCCAGCACGACGGCCGGCACGTGTCGGGGCGAGGCACCGGTCCGGATCGCCGAACGGATGCGCCCGACCAGGTCGTCGTCGAGTTCGACGCCGCTAGCGGGCACCACGAACAGCACGATCCGGGTGTCACCCTCCCAGGGCTGGCCGATCACGAGGCTCTCCACGACCTCGTCGAGCCGGTCGACCTGGCGGTAGACCTCGGCGGTGCCGATGCGCACACCGCCCGGGTTGAGGGTGGCATCGGAGCGCCCGTGGATGATGAAGCCCCCCTCCGGGGTCCGCTCGGCGAAGTCGCCCTGGTGCCAGGCACCGTCGAAGCGCTCGAAGTAGGCGGAGCGGTAGCGGTCGCCGTCGGGGTCGTTCCAGAAGCCCAGCGGCATCGACGGGAACGGCGCGGTGCAGACGAGTTCGCCCTGTTGGCCGATCGGGGCGGGGGAGCCTTCCTCGTCGAAGACGTCCATGGCCTGGCCCAGGACCGGTCCCTGGATCTGTCCGGCGTGTACGGGCAGCGTCGGGTCGCCGCCGACGAGGCAGCCGCACAGGTCGGTGCCGCCCGAGATCGACGCCAGGTGCAGGTCGGCCTTCCAGTCGGCGTAGACGTGGGAGAAGCCCTCGGGACTGAGTGGGCTGCCGGTGGAGCAGACGGTGCGCAGCGTCGAAAGGTCGTGCGACTCGACCGGTCGCAGGCCCGATTTGGCCACGGCGTCGATGAACTTGGCCGAGACGCCCAGAAGGGTGGTGCCGGTGGCATCCACCAGGTCGAACATCTGCTCGGCGCCGGGATGGAAGGGCGAGCCGTCGTAGAGCACGAGAGCGGCCTCGGCAGCGAGGCCGGCGGCCAGCCAGTTCCACATCATCCAGCCGGCGGTCGTGAAGTAGCAGACCCGGTCGTCGGGGCGCACGTCGCAGTGCAGCCGGTACTCGACGTGGTGCTTGAGCAGCAGGCCGCCGGCCCGGTGGACAATGCACTTCGGTTCGCCCGTCGTACCCGACGAGTAGAGGATGTAGAGCGGGTGGTCGAAGGGCAGCGGCTCGAAGGCGACGGGCACGGCCGTGTGGGGGGCGAGGAAGTCGTCGAGCGTGACGGCGCCATCGGGGAGCGGGCCGGTCGGGCCGTCCGCCGAGTCGGGCACGACGACCACCTGGCGCACCGTCGGCAGGTCGGCGGCCACCTCGGCCAACTTGCCGGTCACGTCGTGGCGCTTCCCGCCGTATCGGTAGCCATCGGTGGCGAACAGCACCGTCGGCTGGATCTGCCCGAAGCGGTCGAGGACGCCGCTGGCGCCGAAGTCGGGGGAGGTCGACGAGAACACGGCGCCGATCGAGGCGGCGGCCAGCATCACGGCGTAGGCCTCGGGCAGGTTCGGGAGCCAGGCGGCCACCCGGTCGCCCTGTCCGACGCCTGCGCCCAGCAGGGCCTGTTGGAGCCGGGAGACGAGGGCGTGCAGGTCGGCCCAGGTCAGGTCCCGGGCGGTGCCGTCCTCGCAGCGGAACAGCAGCGCCGGCTGGTCGTCGTCGCGGCGGAGCAGGTTCTCGGCGTAGTTGAGGATGGCGTCGGGGAAGAAGCGGGCGTCGGAGAGGTGGAGGCCGGTCGTGAGGGCCGGGCCGCCACCGGGTTCGCCGACGACTTCGCACCAGTCCCAGGCAAGGCGCCAGAAGCGGTCTGGTTGTCGGATCGACCAGTCGTGCAGGTCCAGTGCGCCGACGCCGGCATGTGCGGCGAAGGCCGCCATCTGCGAGCCGGCGGAGCGTTCGGCCGAAGGGGTCCAGAGGGGGGCGACCATCGCCTGCGAGCGTAGCCATCGTCCGAGACGGCACAGGGAGGGCCACACAGAGGGGCAGGGTCCGGTGGGGAGGAGGCCTGGCCGGGCAGCGACCTAGGCTCGTGACCGTGGGACACCTGCACCAGGACGGCGACGATCTCCATGCCTCCGTCGACCAGCGACTGCAGGAGGCCGGCCTGCGCAACAGTCGCTCCCGTCANGTCGTGGTCGACGTGCTGGTCCGGGCTGGCCGGCCCCTGAGCCTTCCCGAGATCCTCGACGCCGATNTGGAGTTGGCCCAGAGTTCGGCCTACCGGAACCTCGGCGAACTGGTGCACGCCGGCGTTGCCCGCCGTGTCGAGTCGGCCGACGACCACGCCCGCTTCGAGCTCCACGAGTCGATCACCGGGCACCACCACCACCTGGTGTGCACCTCGTGTGGCATGGTCGAGGACTTCGACGTCCCCGACGACTTCGAGGCCGGCATCGATGCGATGGTCCATGCCGCCGAGTCGCAGGGCTTCCGGATCGACGCCCACCGCTTCGACCTGCTGGGCCGCTGCGCCCGCTGTTCGTAGTCCCCTTCGGCCATGTGGCTCAAACGTGCGGCAGCGCGGGTCGCGCTCCTCGACCGGGAGGGGCGCATCTTCCTCGTCAACGCCGAGGATCCGATCGACCCGTTCAAGCCGGCCTGGTGGGAGATTCCCGGTGGTGGCATCGGCAGGGGCGAGGACTCGGGTTCGGCAGCCGCCCGGGAGCTCTACGAGGAGACCGGCATCGAGGACCTCGAGATGGGGCCGGTCATCTGGACCCAGCACGTTCAGTTCGACTTCGGCGGGTACCACTTCGACAGCGACGAGAAGATCCACGTGGCCTGGTGCGACGGCGGGGAGTACCGGCCGCAGCACCTCGAGGCGCTGGAGGCGGCGGCGTTCCTCGGGGCCCGCTGGTGGGCGCTCGATGAACTACTGGCCAGCGACGAACCGGTGCTGCCGACGCTGCTGCGCGAGCACCTGCCACCGATCGTGGCGGGTGTCCTGCCGGATGTCCCGATCGACATTTCTCCCGTGCCGCTCGACTGAGCGGTCGATCGGACTGTCACCCGCTGCTCAGGACAGGTCTTCGAGGCCCCCCCAGGCGAGACGTGTGGTGAGGGTCGCCATCTCGTCCGCCGAGTGCTGGCGTCCCTCGTGCATCCAGTACCGCACCATGCCCTCGGAGATCCCGTTGATGCCGGCGGCCATCACCAGGGCATCGTCGCTGTCGACCTGGCTGATGAGGCGGGCGATCATGGTGATGAACGTGTCCTGCACCCGACGGGCTTCCCGCTTGAACTCCGGGACCGAGCCGAGGCTCGATCCGTAGAGCACGCTGAAGGCGTCGGGGTGTTCGTCGAAGAAGTGGAAGAAGGCGACGAAGCCGGCCTCGACGCGCTGGCGGGGAGAGTCGACGCCGGTCGATCGCTCGGCGATGGCGGTGTGCAGTAGGTCGCCGGTCCGCTCGAGCAGTTGAGCGAAGAGGTCGTGCTTGGAGGCGAAGTGCTGGTAGATGACCGGCTTGGTGATGCCGGCCTCGGTGGCCAGGGCGTTCATGGAAGTCTCGTGGTAGCCGTTGCGGGCGAAGAGGCCGAGTGCGATGTCGAACAACTGCTGTCGGCGCTCGGCGGCGGGCATGCGCACGGTGGCGGTCGTTGTGGCGTTCACAGGACGACGGTAGCCAATGGTTCGTCGGCGGGTGAAGGCGGGAGGATACGCCTCAGTGGCGGGAGGGGCGCCCGGCATCCTCGTCGGCGGCAGCCTGCACCGCGTAGTGGAGCACGATGGCGGGGGCCAGCACGATCGAGCCGGCGACCAGGAGCACGACGAGGGCGGTGGCGATGCCGTCGCTGAAGTCGCCCACCATTCCGACGGTGAACAACGCGATGGCGGACAGGAACGCCAGGTAGCCGAGCCGCTTTCCGGTGACGGCCAGGCGGCCCATGCGGGCCCGGCGGACGAGGACGGGATCGTTCATGGGAGCCAGCCTGCCTCGTCGAGGAGCGTCCGCAACCGATCGGCCATCCGGTCCAGCGAGAGTTCTCGGGCGGCGACCTCCCAGTTGCGGTCGAGGAGGGCCGGGTCGGGCTCGGCCAGCCAGGCACGGACCGGTCCGAGGTCGTCGGCGGGGAACCATTCGAGGCCGAGGGCCCGGAGCTCGTCGGCAACCGGGTAGTCACCGACCACGGCCGGCCTTCGGAAGAGGGCGGCCTCGACGGGCGGGTTGCCGAAGCCCTCCCAGGTCGAGGGGAACACGACCAGGTCGGCAGCGGCGTAGATGTCCGACCGGGTCGGGGCCGGCTCCCACAGGACGGGGCAGGCGGCATCGGCGAGCAGGTGGTCCAGTTCGGGGCCGAAACCGTCCTCGGCGGGGCCCAGCAGCCAGTAGGTGCCGCCCAGTTCGGCGGTGATCTCGGTTGCCCGTCCCACGTCCTTGCGGGGGATGGCCCGGACGGGGTGTGCGACCAACAGGGTGTCGTCGTCGACGCCGAGGTCCGCCCGTGTCCGGGTGCGGTCGCCGGGTGGTGGGTCGGGATCGAAGCCGTTGTGGATGACAGCGGCAGCGATCCCGCGGTCGGCCATCTGGAGGCGGGTCAGGTCGTTGATCGTGACGTGGCGCCAGGCCGGGTCGTCGGGCGGCAGGTCGGTGACGTGGGCGAAGCGCTCCCGCTGCCAGGGCGGGTCGTGGTGGTGCAGCACCGCCGGGCGTCCCCGCAGCACCTCGGCCACGGCGTGGGCTGCGACCGGGTTGAGCGGGATCGTGCAGAGGTTCTCGACGACGACGAGGTCGGCACCAGCCAGCGCTGTGGCGAGTTCGGACGGGTCGGGTGGTCCGTCATCGTCGATTCCGAGTCCGGGCACGACCGTCGTGGCGCCATTCGCGTGCCAGCCCGGCTCGAAGCCTCCGGCCACCCAGTGCACGTCGAACCCCATCTGGTGCAGCGCGTCGGCCCAGTTCCGTGCTACGACCGAGACACCGTCGGTCGGTCCGAACCGGAAGGAGATGATGGAACAGCGGGACATGGCCCTCCCGGGCCCGGCTCTCGAGGACGTGGGTGCATTGCGTGACGCCGTCGAGCGGGTGCTCGACGACCACTGGGTGCCCGAAGGGTACGCAGCGCCCCATGCGGGGACCTACCCCTGGCAGTGGCTCTGGGACTCGTGCTTCCACGTGCTCGTCTGGCAGGCGCTGGGCCGCACCAACCGGGCGCAGGTCGAGTTGGCATCGCTGTTCGGCCCGCAGGCTCCGTCCGGGTTCGTGCCGCACATGAACTACGTGCGCCGGCCCGGCCACCACGCCGACCTGTGGGGGCGCGACGATGCCTCGGCGGTCACACAGCCGCCGATGTACGGGCACGCCGTGGCCGAACTGGTTCGGGCGGGAGCGCCGCCGCCCGACGAGGTGGTGGAGGCGGCCGTAGCCGGGCTGGGGTTCCTGTTGGAACAGCGGGAGCGGGACGACTCGGGTCTGGTCCTGTTGTGCCACCCGTGGGAGTCGGGGGCCGACGACAGCCCACGCTGGGACGACCGCTGCCCGGGCGGCTTCGACGTGGAGCGCTGGCGGGCCGAGAAGAACCGACTGGTGACGACGATCGAGTTCGCTGACGACGGGTCGCCGGTCCGGAATCCGGCNTTCCCGGTGGCGTCGGCCGGCTTCAATGCCCTCGTGGCGTTCAACGCACGGGAACTGGCCTCGGTGGTCGGCGACGACGGACTCGCCGTAGCGGCCGACGAACTTGTCGCCGCCCTCGACGCCCGCTGGGACGACGACCTGGGCACCTGGGCCGATGCCGGCCCCACCGCCGGGGGTTCGGGCCGCTGTCGCACGGCCGATGGCCTGCTGCCACTGCTGGTCACCGAGGAGTCGGCGAGGGCCGCCCGGGTGGTGGCCGACCTGGTCGATCCCGCCGCTCACGGCGGCCCGGCCGGTCCGACCGGTGTGCACCGCGCCGAGCCGACCTTCGACCCCGCCGGCTATTGGCGGGGTCCGGTCTGGCCGCAGTTGGCCTACCTGCTGGTGCTCGGCGCCGTCCGCTTCGATCCGGGTGCAGCCGAGCAACTGGCGGCGACGACCGTGGCGGGGGCGTGGGCATCGGGCCTCGCCGAGTACTGGCACCCCGACACCGGCGAGGGCATCGGCGCCATCCCCCAGTCCTGGACCGGCCTTGTCCTCCTGCTGGCGGAGCGGACCTAACGCAGCGAGCCGCGGGCGGTGTTGATGAGGTCGTCACCTTCGACGTGGACGACGTAACAGTGGACGCCTCGGAACTGGGCCACGTCGTGTTCGAAGTCGGTGCGATTCGGAACCAGCCAGGCGATCTCGAGTTCGGACAGTTCGTAGATGACGCCCACGAACTCGTCGAACGCCTCGTAGCACTGTGAGCGGGCGAAGCTCTCCATCTCGCTGTCGCCGGGCCACGGGGCCCCCTGGCGGGCCGGGTGCTGGACGTGCAGGTAGATCTCAGACTGGTGGGGGAGTTCACAAGGCACGACCGTGTCGAACTCGATGTGCCGCTCCGCCTGGAACCACGAGTAGCGGTTGAAGCACTGGCTTGTCGTGAGGTCGTGGAGGTTGACCATCTCGCCGTACCAGGTGGGCGGCTCCTCCTCGGCCACTGTCGGCCGGGCCTGGGGCAGGGTCGTGGCGGTGCCTGCGGCGGTCGTGGTGGTCACGGCGCCGTCCCCGCCCTCCGGTGCTGCGCTGTCGCTCGCACAGGCCGACGCCATCAGGGAGACGGACACCAGTAGGAGCAGAAGGCGCATCGGGTCAGGGTACGCCCGGTGCCGGTACCGTTGGGGGGTGCCCGTGGTCGAACTCAACGCTGCGGTCGCCCTGCTCGGACGCTTCCCGGCGCTGACCGGCGTGGATCTGCGCATCGAGGCGGGCGAGACCGTCCTGTTGCAGGGCCCCAACGGGGCCGGCAAGACCACCCTGCTGCGCCTCTGCGCCGGCCTCCTGGCCCCCGAGTCCGGCACGGTGACGGTGCTCGGCCACGACCTCGCAGCCGGCCCCGAGCGTCGGGCGGTGCGCCGACGAGTGGCGCTGCTGGGCCATTCGACCGGCCTCTACGAGGACCTCACGGTCGCCGAGAATGTCCGCTTCTGGGCCAGGGCTGGAGGCCTCGATGTCGAGCCGTCGGTTGAACGGGTGGTTGGTGCCCTCCAACGCCTCGGCCTCGACGACGGACTCCTCGACCTGCCCGTCCACCGGCTGTCGGCCGGCCAGCGGCGACGAACCTCGCTGGCGGCACTCGTCGTACGTCGCCCTGAGCTGTGGCTGCTCGATGAGCCCCACGCCGGCCTCGACCAGGCTGGACGCAAGGTCGTCGACGAGCTCATCGGCGACGCCGTCGCCGCCGGGGGGACCGTGGTTGTGTCGTCGCACGAGCTCGAACGGGTCCGCTTGCTCTCGCCGCGGGTCGTGACGCTCGCCGGTGGCACCGTTCACCGGGACACGAGCTCATGAGCCGCTTCCTGGCCGACGCCCGCCTGGTCGCGGCCAAGGACCTCCGCATCGAGGCCCGCTCGCGGGTCGTACTCAACCAGGTTGCGCCCTTCGCCCTGCTGGTACTGGTGCTGTTCGGGTTCGCCCTCGACGCCGACCAGCGCACGCTGCGGGCCTTCGCCCCCGGCCTGTTCTGGGTGGCGGTCCTGCTCTGCGCCCTGCTGGCGATCCAACGGTCGGTGTCGGTCGAGCAGGCCGACGGGGCGCTCAGCGGCCTGCGCCTCTCGGGCATGTCGCCGGCGGCGCTGTTCGTCGGCAAGGCGTCCGCAGTGTTCGTGCAGTTGGTGGTGCTCGAGGTGCTGTTGACCGCCGGGATCATCGTGCTCTACGGAAGCGAGGTCGATCAGCCCCTGCTGGTGTTCGCCACCGGCCTGCTGGCGGCTGTCGCCGTGGCGTGCACCGGTACCCTCTACGGCGCGCTGGCCTCTGGACTCGGGGTGCGGGAGACCCTTCTCCCCATCCTGTTGCTCCCGGTGCTGGCACCGGTGTTGATCGGCGCCACGCGGGCCTTCGACGACGCCCTCGGGAGCGCCGCGGTGGACGGCTGGTCCTGGCTGGGCCTGCTGGCTGTGTTTGCCGTGGTCGCGACCGCAGGGGGCGCACTGGCATTCGGCGCATTGGTCGAGGAGTAGAGGATTCGATGACGGAGACCATGGTGACGACCGGTACCACGACGGGCTCCGGCGGCTCGCGCGTCCTCGGCGCCGTCACCCTGCTGGGACTCGCCACTCTGCTGCTGTTCGCCTTCGGCCTGACCGAGCCCGACGTGCGGCTCCACCCCACCACCGGTGAGGAGATCGGCCAGTTCGACGCCGTGCGCCTCCTGTACCTGCACGTGCCACTTGCGGTGTTCACCTACGTGGCGTTCGTGCTGTGTGCCGTGGCATCGGCCGGGTACCTGGTCAGGCGCACGCCCTGGTTCGACACGATGGCCCATGCCGCCGCCGAGGTGGGCACGGTGTTCTGCGGCCTGGTGCTGGTCACCGGCTCGATCTGGGGACGTCCCGTCTGGAACACCTGGTGGGAGTGGGGCGATGTGCGTCTCATGACGACGCTCGTGCTGTTCCTCATGTTCGCCGGCTACCTGGCGCTGCGCCGGGCCACTGTCGACCCGCGGGCAGCCGCCCTCCGGGGCGCCGTGGTGGCGCTGGTGGCGGTGCTCGACCTGCCGCTCGTGAACCGCTCCGTCGAGTGGTGGGAGAACCGCACCCTCCACCAGAAGTCCACGCTCGGCGAGCTCAAGATCCAGGACCTCACGCTGTTCACGTTGATGCTCGGGTTCCTCGTGTTCGGCCTGGTTCTGGCGTGGCTGCTGCTGCACCGCTTCCGGGTGGGCTGGCTCGAGCGCGAGGACGCCGAGTTGGGCGTCGCCACCGCCATCGCCGAGAGGCGTGCCGCCATCGACGGGGGCGACGTGGACGCCGCCGTGGGGGAGGACGCATGACGCACCTCGGCTATCTGATCGCCGGTTGGGGCATCGCCCTCGGCACGCTTGGCCTGTATGTGGTCTCCATCATCCGCCGCGGCCGCGACCTGGCCCGGCGTGTCCCGGCCGAGCGCTCCCGCTGGTTGACGTCCACTGATGACGGGTCCCGTGGCTGACGAGTTCGACCTCACGCCATCGCCCAGCCGACCGGAAAGCTCTGGTCGGCGGGCCGTACCGGTCCTCGTCGTGCTGCTCGTCGTGGCCGCGATCGTGGGCGTGCTCGTCAAGACCCTGGGCGACGCCACACTCGTCTTCCACGGGGTCGATGCAGCCGTCGAACTGCGATCCGACCTCGGCGACGATCGCTTCCGGGTCGTTGGTACGCCGTTGCCCGGCCTTGTCGAGACCAGAGTCGACGGCGAGTCGGCCGTGGTGTTCACCCTCTGTTCGGCGGGGGCCTACGCCGACGTCGTCCACGTGGGCGACCCGGCCGAACTCTTCCAGCCCGGCGTGCCGGTGGTGCTCCAGGGCGCATGGACGGCCGGCAGCGTCCCCGGCATCGCCGGCCTCGATGCACCGGCCGCCGACGGCTGGCACCTGCGCACCGACCACATGGTCGTCAAGCACGACAACGACTACCGGGTCGAAGAAGGACGTCAGGCGGACATCGCCGCCTGTGGCGCCACAGGCTGACCACACCACGGTGACGGCGGCGCCATACTCCACCCCATGAACGCCACGCTGGGCTCCTGGTTCGTCGCCCTGGGCCTGACGGCCTCGCTGCTCGGTGTGCTCAACGCCGTACGGGGCCTCGCAACCCGCAGCGCCGTCCACCTGGCACGGACCCGCTGGTACGTCGTCGCCGTCGGGGTCGCAGCTGTCGGCCAGTTCGCGGTCATGGAGCGGGCCCTCATCACCCGTGACTTCACGGTGGCGTTCGTGGCCCAGCACGGCAGCCATCGCACGCCGGCGCTGTTCAACGTGGCGACACTCTGGTCGGCGCTGGAGGGGTCGATCCTGCTGTGGGTCCTGGTCCTCGTCGGCTACCTCGTGCTGGTCGCCTACCGATTCCGGGACAGGCTCACCGACCCGATGGTCGGCTGGTTGTTGCTCGTCATGCTGGCCGTCTGCGCCTTCTTCTTCCTGCTGCTGGCCGGCCCGGCCCACCCGTTCGGCCGGTTCGACCCGTGGCCCGGATTCGACGGCCCCGGCCCCAACCCGCTGCTCCAGAACCACGTGCTCATGGCGTTCCACCCACCGGTCCTGTACCTCGGGTACGTCGGGTTCACGGTGCCGTTCGCCTTCGCCATCGCCTCGCTCGCCACCGGGCGAATGGGCGAGGGCTGGCTGCTTGAGACCCGCCGCTGGACGCTGCTGGCCTGGGGCTGCCTCACGGTCGGGATCCTGCTGGGTGCCTGGTGGTCGTACGAGGTGCTCGGCTGGGGCGGCTACTGGGCGTGGGACCCGGTCGAGAACGCCTCGTTCCTGCCGTGGCTGACCGGCACCGCCTACCTCCACTCGGTGATGGTCCAGGAGCGGCGCGGGATGCTGCGGGTCTGGAACCTGTCGCTGCTGTGCGCCACGTTCGCCCTCACGATCCTCGGCACGTTCATCACCCGCTCGGGGGTGCTCGAATCGGTGCACTCGTTCACCGAGTCGGCGATCGGGCCGATGCTGCTCGCCTTCTTCGCCGTGATCGTGGCGACCGCCGTGGGCCTGATCGCCTGGCGGGGCGACGACCTGCGGGCCGAGGGGTCGATCGACTCGCCGGTGTCGCGCACCGGGGCGTTCCTCGCCAACAACCTGCTCTTCGGGGCGTTCGCCTTCGTGGTACTGCTCGGCACGATGTTCCCGCTGCTGGTCGAGGCCGCCAACGGCGACCGCATCTCGGTCGGCAACCCCTACTTCGAGCGCATGACCATGCCGATCGGGTTCCTGCTGCTGTTCATGATGGCGGTGGCGCCGGCCCTGCCGTGGGGGCGGGCGGGCACCGAGGTGCTGGCGAAGCGGCTGCAGTGGCCGGCGTCGGCCGGCGTGGCCGCCATGGTGGTCGCCGTGGCGCTCGGCGGTCGCGGGTGGGTGACGGTGCTGGCCGTCGGCCTGGCCGGCTTCGCCTGTGGCGGGGCTGTGCGCCAACTGGCGCTGGCGGTGCGCTCCCGGGGCCTGCTCGGGTTCGTCGGACGTTCGAGTGGCGGCATGATCGTGCACGTCGGCGTGGCGATCGTGGCCGTGGCGTTCGCCGTCTCGTCGTCGTATGTGCGCCAGGCCGAGGTGCGCTTCACCGAGCCGGGCGATCGGGCCGTGGTCTCGGGCCACGAACTGGTCTTCGACGGCCTCGAGCGCGTCGAGCTGTCCGAGAAGGACGAGGTGCGTGTGCGGGTCCTGGTCGACGGCGAGGCGTTCACACCAGCGATCACGTTCTTCCCGTTCGCCGGGCAGACCATCGGCACGCCGACCACGCGCTCGACCTGGTGGGATGACCTGCAACTCTCGGTGCTGGCCGTGCCCGAGCAGGTGGGCGACGACACGATCGTGCGGGTCACGGTGCAGCCGCTGGTCTGGTGGATCTGGTACGGCGGTGGCGTCATGGCCTTCGGCACGCTGCTGGCCGCCGTGCCGGGCCGACGTCGGCGGCGCGACGAAGAGTCGCAGGAGGCGCCGGTCTCCGAAGAGGTCCCGGGATGAGCCCGGTGCGCAGCGCGGCGATCGCCGTGGGCCTGGTGCTGGCGGTGCTGGTCGGGGTGATGGCCACCCGTGATTCGGGCCCGGACCGGGTATCCGCCCACCTGGTCGGGCAGCCGGCTCCACCGCTGGTCGGCACCACCATTGACGGCGAGCCGTGGGACCTCGATGCGCAGCGGGGCCGCTGGGTGCTCGTCAACTTCTTCTCCACGACCTGCGTGCCGTGCATCGTCGAGCACTCCGAACTGGTCGCCTTCGCCGAGGCCCATGCCCCGGCCGACGACGCCCGCGTGGTGAGTGTGGCCTTCGACGACTCGGCGGAGGCCGTCGAGCAGTTCTTCCGGGAGCAGGGCGGCGGCTGGCCGGTACTGGCCATGCACACCGGGTACATCGCCGTCGACTGGGGGGTCATCGCCGTGCCCGAGTCGTACCTGGTCTCCCCGTCTGGACACGTGGCCGCCAAGGCGATCGGCGGAGTGAAGGCCGATGGACTCGAGGCGTTGCTCGCCGAGGCCCGGGGTGGCGCATGAGCGGCGTCCCGCGCTCCCGCCGGGCGGTCTGGGCACTGCTGCTGGTCGTCGCCGTCACCACGTTGGTCGTGGCCGAGGTAGCCGAACGCCCGGCGCTCACCAACGCCGACCGGGCGCACCACCTGGCACAGGAGTTCGCCTGCCCGGTGTGCGCCGGCCAGTCGGTGGCCGAGAGCGACGTGCCGATCGCCCGCACCATCCGGGTGTCGATCGCCTCGATGGTCGACGGCGGTGCCGATGACAACGACATCCGCACGATGCTCGTTGCCCGCTTCGGCGAGGACATCGACTACACGCCCAGCGGCAGTGGCCTGACGGGCCTCGTCTGGGTGCTGCCGGTGCTCGTCGCCAGCGTTGCGTTGGTGGGTCTGGCGCTCGCAATGCGCCGTTGGAAGGGGAGCGGCGAGGGCGGCGGCGGATCGACCCCCGTCCGACCCCTCGTGCTGGCCGGCGTGGGCATCGTGGTCGTGCTGGCCGGCGTGCTGGTGGCGCAGCTCGCGGGGAGCCGGGGGCTGGGCGACACGTTGTCGGGCGACATCCGATTGTCGACCCGCACCCTGCTCATCGAGGCGGGCGTGGCGTCCACGGACGAGGCCATCGTTCTCTATACGCAGGTGCTCGAGCTCCAGCCCTCCAACGCCGAGGCGCTGGCCTACCGCGGCTGGGCGCACCGCCGCAGCGGCGACGCCGTGGCCGCCCGGGCCGACCTCGAGGCGGCGGTCGAGTCAGATCCGACCTATCCGGATGCCCGGGTGTTCCGTGCTTCGCAGCGTCTCGTCGACGGCGACGCCAACGGCGCCAGCCAGGACCTCATGGCCCTCGACGGCCTGGATGCCCCACCGATCGTCGGCGATCTGCTGACCGCCACCCGGCTGCGCGAGCGCGTGGCGGAGTTGCTGGTCAAAGGGGGCACCCTGCTGGCGGCGCTGGACCTGCTCGACTCGGGCCTCGGCATCGATCCGACGGCTTCCGGGCTGCTGGCCGAGCGGGGTTGGCTGCTGGCCCGTACCGGCGAGCCGGAACTGGTCGACATCGGCGTCGTGAGCCTGGACGAGGCGGTGGCTGCCGATCCACTGCACCCACATGCCCTGGCCTACCGGGCGGTCGTGCGCTCGGTGTTCCTGGGCGACTCCGCCGGTGCCACTGCCGATGCCACCGAGTTCGCCTCCCTCCCCGACCAACCGGAAGACCTCTCTGTCCTGCTCGCCTCGGAGGGACTGCTCGACTAGCGGTCGTGGGTGACCCTGCCGTTATCTGCGGTGAGTTTCTAGACCGAGCCCATGGAGCACTCCGGGGTCGCTCACGTGTGTGCCGTCGAACATCATGTCGCGCAGAACCTCAGGGATCATGTCGGCGTCGCAGCACAGGATGGAGAGGCCCGACTCCCTGTCGCCGATGGCTAAGGCCGACGGTGCGGGAAGTCCGGCGCTTACGCTGTGACCTCGGTGATGCAGACGCTGTCGCCCATCGGAAGCGACGAGGACAGGTCGGTCTCGGTATCGCCGTAGAGGGCGCCGAGCATCCCTCGCACGAGGCCCCGGTCGACGGCGCAGATCACCGGGTGCTCGATGGGTGCACCGCCGAACGGGCAGTGCTCGGACACGATGCGCAGTTGGTCGCCACCGGTGCGCTCGGCCCGTGCGGCAAAGCCGTGGGCGGTGAGGGCATCGGCCACGGCGTACATGGCCGACTTGAACGACCGGTGCACCTCGTCGGTCCCGAGCGACTCGGCCATCGAGCGTCCCACCTCGGCGCCCACCTCCTCGGCCATCGCCTCGGCCTGGTCGGAGGGCAGCAGGGCCAATGTCCGACCCAGCAGTCCGATCAGCACGGTGTCCTGGCGGATGGGCAGTTCGAGTGGCTGACCGGGATTGGACACCCGGTAGTGCTTGGACGGACGGCCGGCGGTGGCGCCCTCCGGTCGCTCGACGGCGACCTCCAGGTAGCCGCCCGATGCCAACTTGTCGAGGTGGTGGCGTGCCACGTTGGGATGCAGGTCGAAGCGCTCGGCGGAACCGGCGGCGGTCACCCCGTCCACTCCCTCTCGGGCGTACAGGTAGATGTCGCGTCGGGTCGGATCACCGAAGGCGTTGGTGATCGCCGTGACCGCTGCGCCGAACTCGGCAGGTGTGAGGGGTGCTCCGTCCACCCGGTTAGCCTAACGAACCCGATGCCCGGCCTCTCGAGAGAAGGTCCGGTGCCCACGAAAACCTGCAGAAGCAGCCCGTCGAGCCCCCCAGGAACGCTGTGACCGTTACTGAAGCCCAGGTCACCGAGGCGCTCCGGCCCGTCCAGGACCCCGAGTTACGTCGCAGCATCGTCGACCTCGGCATGGTCGAGAAGATCGCCATCGACGGCGGCATGGTAGGCGTCACCGTCGCCCTCACCGTGCCCGGCTGCCCCCTCAAGGCCGAGATCCAGCGCTCCGTCAGCGAGGCCGTCGCCCCACTCGACGGCGTCGGCTCGGTGGTCGTCGAATTCACCGTCATGACCGACGGGCAGCGCGAGGCCGTCCGCACGATGCTCCACGGCAACCCCGCCGCCACCGCCGGAACGAACCCCACCCACGGGCACTCCGAGGGCCGAGAGATTCCGTTCAGCAAGGCTGGCGGCCGCACCCGGGTGCTGCTCATCGCCTCCGGCAAGGGTGGCGTCGGAAAGTCGTCGATCACCACCAACCTGGCTGTGGCGTTGGCCCAACGGGGCCGCGATGTGGCGGTCGTCGACGCCGACGTCTGGGGCTTCTCGATCCCGCGCATGCTCGGTGTCGACCAGCCCCCCGTGGTCATCGACGAGATGCTCGTCCCACCCGAGTCCCATGGTGTGCGCTGCATCTCGATGGGATTCTTCGCCGACGAGGATCAGCCCGTCATCTGGCGGGGCCCGATGCTCCACAAGGCGCTCGAGCAGTTCCTCACCGACGTCTACTGGGACGAGCCCGAGTACCTGCTGGTCGACCTTCCCCCCGGTACCGGCGACATCTCGATCTCGTTGGCCGGCTTCCTGCCGACCGCCGAGATGTACATCGTCACCACGCCGCAGCCGGTCGCGCAGAAGGTGGCGCAGCGGGCCGCCTACATGGCGGAGAAAGTGCGCATCACCGTCAAGGGCGTCATCGAGAACATGTCCTGGTTCACCGGTGACGACGGCACCCGCTACGAGCTGTTCGGCTCCGGCGGTGGCGCCGAACTTGCTGAGCAACTCGGCGTGCGCTTCATCGGCCAGGTGCCGCTCATCCCCGAACTGCGCGAGGGTTCCGACAACGGCAACCCCGTCGCCGCCCGACCCGAGACCGAGGCGGGCGCCGTGTTCGCCGAGATGGCCCGGGTGCTCGACGAGGAGATGAAGTCTTCCAAGCGCGCCCACCCCGAACTGAAACTGCTCTCTTAGCCCACTCGTAGAAGAGGAAGCACATGGACATCCGCATCGGCGTGGTCAACACCGCCAAGGAACTCGCCCTCGAACTGCCCGAGGACACGGACGGCGCAGCCCTGAAGGCCGACGTCGAGGCCGCAGTGGGCGAAGGTTCCGTGCTCTGGCTCACCGACGCCAAGGGCCGCACCGTCGGCGTCCCGGCCGACAAGATCGCCTACATCGACATCGACCCCGGCGACGGCATCAAGCCCTTCGGCTTCAGCTGAGCCGGGCGGCGCATCGGCGAGGCTGGTAGCGACCTGCTCCCCGCCTGGTGTCGCCACTCCTCAGGAGCGAGGTCGGCGCTTGGCCCGCACAAGTAGGGTTCGTATGTGATGGTCCGCGTCGAGCGACCCAACGGTTGCCTGGAGCCGGTGCTGATCGACGATGTGGTTGCCGACCCGGACCACATCCGAGACCTGGCCCGTGCCCACGGTCCCTACTTCATGCCGGCCCGGTACCTGGTGACCGGACAGCCTGCCGACACCGCCGCCGACGGCACCTTCCGCACCAACGCCGACGTGCCGCCCGGCCTGGTGGGTCCGACGTGGCGGGGCGACTGGGCGGTCGGAGGACACGCGTTGATCGACGATGCGTCGGCCATGCTCGACCATCAGCGTTTCATCGAGGCAGCGCACCACATGTTCGACGCCGAGGTGGTGGTGCCCGAGCACGTGTACGTGAATCTCTCCACCCCCATGCCCGGACAGGGCTTCTCGCATGTCGACATCGCCGAGTTCGTGGGCGTCGACCGCACCAATGCTCCCGGGTGGCTGCTGCAGGCCATGGGGTCGTCGGGTCTGTTCGAGGATGCCCGCATCTCGATTGCCACCGCGGTGGCCTGGTTCCACACCGGCGAAAGGGGATTCTTCCGCTATTGGCCCAAAGGCCGTGGGGCCGACAGCATTCGCCACGAGAACATGTGGAATACCGCCGTCGTGGGCGACAACGACTTCATGCACCACCAGGTGGAACGCATCGGACCCGCCGGAGCGCGGCCGCCGACCGGCCTGACCATCGACACCACCCTCGACCACGTGGAGGGTGCCTGGTCGGTCATAGAGGCCGGTGCGACCCTGGCGGAGTACACGGACGACGAGGTGCGCCTCTCGTTGTCGTGGAAGGCCAGGGTCTACGCCGACGACGCAACCCGGGTAGCCGCCGAGACCGGTGACGGGTTGACGGTGGCTGAGGCCGTTCGAGTCCTGGCCGCCGAGTTGGATGCACCGTCGCCGACGGACGTCGCCGATGCCCTGGCCGACACGGGGTTTCGTAGTGCCCTGGCCGCCCGCTGGAGCGGCTACCGCTCCGACTGACGGCTTTCGATTCGCCGCCCGTACGTCTGCAGGACCCACGGCGAATTCCATACGGGGAGCGGTGAAGGTGGCTCGTATCCTCGTGTCGACACCCCTGAAGTTTCTCCAACTTCTCTTTGGCCAGTTCGATCCAGCGCCGGACGCGCTCCTGGGCTGATGAGTTCGGACTGGGCGTCAGCGCCTCGCCCGTAGGCTCCTCCCATGGCGACGCTGGCCGAGCTCTGCCGGACCCGGACCGGCCTCGGGGAGGACGACGTCGCCCACCTCCAGGACCTCACCGGCTCATGGGCCCTGCTCGCTGACCTCTCCTTCGCTGACCTGCTGCTCTACGCCCCGGAGACCGACGAGCTCGAGTCGCCACTGGTTCTGCTCGGCCACGTCCGGCCGACCACCGGCACCACCCTCTACCGGGCCGACCTCGTCGGCCAGGTGTTCCGACGCAGTCGGAGGCCGCTGATCGCCGAGTGCCTCGACGAGAAGCGCATCGTCGAGGGCAGCATCCACGTCGGCGTCGACCGCGACATCGCCCTCAAGGTGGTGCCTGTGCGACGTGGTGACGAGACCATCGCCGTGCTGGCCCGTGAACGCCATCGACCCGGCGACCGGCCGATGAGCGAACAGGAACGCACCTACCTGTCGGTGTTCGACCGCTTCGCCCTCATGCTCGACCGGGGCGAGTTCCCCTATCGGGACGAGGAGCGCTTCCGCCACCGGACCCCCCGGGTGGGCGACGGCCTGCTGCTCGTCGACCGCGAGGGCCGCATCGAGTTCGCCTCGCCGAACGCCGTCTCCGTGATGCACAGAATGGGCATGCACCGGGCCGTCGTCGGTGCCCGCCTCGATGACTCGGGGCTCGGTCCCGAGACGCTCCGCTCGGCATTCGCCAAGCGCACCTCCGTCATCGAAGAGGTCGTCCGGGGCACCGAGACGACCGTCGTCAGTCACTGCTTGCCGTTATTCGACGAGGGGCGGGCCACGGGCGCCATCGTGCTGGTGCGCGACGTCACCGACCTGCGCCGCCGCGACCGCCTGCTGGTGTCGAAGGACGCCACCATCCGTGAGGTCCACCACCGGGTCAAGAACAACCTCCAGACCATCTCGTCGCTGTTGCGACTCCAGGCCCGCCGGCTCACGTCCGACGAGGCCCGTGCAGCGGTCGGGGAGTCGGTCCGCCGGATCGGCGCCATCTCGGTCGTGCACGAGGCATTGGCCCAGAGTGCCGACCACGACGTTTCGTTCACCGAGATCGTCAAACCACTCGTGCGTGTGGTCGAGGAGAGCGTCTCGATGCCCGAGCGGCCACTGCACTTCGAGGTGACGGGCGATGCCGGGATCCTCCCCGCCCAGGTCACCACCACGCTTGCCGTGGTCGTCACCGAACTGATCCAGAATGCCGTCGACCACGCCTTCGTCGGATCGTTCGCACCTGAGGACGGGTCGCCCGGCCGGGTTGAGGTCTCGCTCGACCGGCGGCCGGACGTGCTCGTCATCGACGTCGTCGACGACGGCATCGGGCTTCCCGACGATTTCGACCTCTCCGACGCGACCGGCCTCGGCCTCACCCTTGTGCGGACCTTCGTCGAGGTGGAGTTGGGAGGAACCATCAGCCTCCGCCAGGGCGACGACGACGGAACGGTCGCCGAGGTGCGGATCCCCTCCAGTCGACTGGTCAGCCCGCTCGACGACGCCCGCGACCCGCGTGCGTGATCCGGGCCTGATTCCCGTCGCTGCCGTCGGCAACTAGATTTGCCGGAGATGATGAGCCCCGAATCCGCCCGCCCCCTCGTGATCGCCCATCGTGGCGACTCGGCGAACCATCCCGACAACACCGTCGCCTCCTATCGCTCGGCGCTCGAGCAGGGAGCCGACTGGGTCGAACTCGACGTGCGACGTACCGCCGATGACGTCCTGGTGGCCCACCACGACGCCCACCTCGCCGACGGGCGCCTCATCCGCGATTCGGCCTCAGGAGACCTGCCGGGCGAGGTTCCCACGCTGGCCGAGGCATTCGAGGCCTGCGAAGGCATGGGCGTCAACGTCGAGATCAAGCACCTCCCGGGCGACCCCGACCACGAGGACGTCCACCTGGTCTGCGACGCGGTCGTAGGACTCGCCTCGGCCTACCGGCCACCGGAGCAACTGCTCGTGTCGTCGTTCGACATCGCCGCCGTCGACCTGATCCGGGCCACGGACCCGGGCCTTCCGAGCGGTTGGATCGTGGCCGAGCGCTACACCGCCGACCTTCTCCTCGAGCGCACCATCGCCCACGGGCACGGCGCCATCTGTCCCTGGGACGGACTGGTCGACCTCCGCCTGGTCGAGCACGCTCACGACCGGGGACTCCGGGTCGTGGTGTGGACCGTCGACGAGCCGGACCGCATGGTCGAACTTGCCGGCTGGGGCGTCGAAGGGATCATCAGCAACGACCCGGGACTGTTGCGTCGGACGCTCGACGCGTAGACGGGGTTCCGCCAGGGCTGGGCCGTGTACCTACGAGAACGCTGACGAGCCGAGGGGGACGACGAGGTCCAGGGCGTCGGGCACATGGCGGAACCTGAGTTCCTCGGCATCTCCGAGGTGGTCGCCGTCGACCTGCCATGGCACCGGCCGGAGGGGGACCAGCAGTGCCTCGGCCACGTCGGTGCGCACATCGACGACGGGGCTGCCGGCGACGGTTCCCCTCAGGCCAGCAGCCGCCGCCAGCACGGGCAACAACCGGCCCGGTGAGAGCGACGTGAGGGTCACCATGGCGAGGGGCGTGTCGAGTCGGGCTTCGGGAGCCAGCGAGAGGCCCCGGGTGCCGAGGTAGGTATAGGGGTCGGTGTTGAGGCACACGGCCATCAGGCCCTCGACGGCCGACTCCTCGCCGAAGTCGTCGACTTCGCCCGGGCCGTCGCCCGGCGCCTCGTGGACGGATCGGCTCGAGACCCGGAAGGCCGGGGATCGCCTGTCGTAGTGGCGGATCCAGGTGTCGACGGCTGCGGCCACGAATAGCGGATGGCCGGCGAAGCGCTTGAGCAGCCCGCCCCTGCGTTCGACCTGCTCGACCACCGCAGCGTCGAACCCGACACCGGCGTGGAACAGGAAGTAGCGGTCGTTGACGCAGCCCAGGCCGACCCGGCGAACCGAGCCGGCCTCGATGGCGTCGAGCAGCGCTCCGGTGGCCTCGACGGGATCGTCGGGCAGGCCGAGCGTGCGGGCGAATACGTTGGTCGACCCGCCCGGCACGGCGGCGAGGGCGGTCTCGGTGCCCACCAGCCCGTTGGCCGCCTCGTTGAGGGTGCCGTCGCCGCCGAGTACCACGACAGCATCCATGCCGTCGTTGGCAGCGCTCTGGGCCAGGCGGGTGGCGTGGCCGCGCCGGCTGGTGGCCACCACCTCGAGGCGGTGGTCGGCCGACAGGGCCTTCTGGATCACGATCCGGGTTCGGGCCGTGACCGACGAGGCCGACGGGTTGACCACGAGCAGGATCTTCATGTCGGCGAGGGTACCGGCGCCACACTCACCGTGGATTCGTCGTCGGCAGCAAACGCTCCGACATGGAATGGCCGGCCATCGCGTGTGACGCATTTCGGTCCCGGCTGATGGCGGGAAAGCGCCGTGGAGCCGCCAGACTCCGACCTTATGAACGTCGTCGTATGTGTGAAGCAGATCCCCGACCCGGCAGATCCGGGCCGGATGGACCCCGAGACCAGGACCCTCAAGCGGGACGTCAAGCTCATCCTCGATGAGTCCGACTCGTACGGGGTCGAGATGGGCCTCCAGTTGGTGGACGCCGCCGGCGAAGGAGAGGTCATCCTCGTCTCCATGGTGCCCAACAACGAGGTCAGCGGACTGCGGACCGCCCTCGCCATGGGTGCCGGGAGTGCCGTCCTCGTCAGCGACGAGGCGCTGGCCGGCTCCGACGCCCTTTCGACCGCCAAGGTCCTTGCCGCCGCCATTCGGCGCTGTGAGCCCGACCTGGTCATCACCGCCACCGAGTCGAGCGACGGCTACACCGGCACCGTCCCCGTTCAGGTCGCCGAACTGCTCGACCTGCCGTCGGTCACCTTCGCAAAGTCGATCGAGGTCTCCGACGACATCGCCAGGGTGCAGCGCCAGACCGAGGACGGCTATGACGAGATCGAGTGCACGCTGCCCTGCGTGGTCTCGGTCACCGCCGGCGTCGTCGAGCCCCGCTACCCCTCCTTCAAGGGGATCATGGCGGCCAAGAACAAGCCGGTCGACGAACTCGACCTGGCCGCACTCGGCATCGACCCCGCAACCGTCGGCTGGGCCGGCGCCCGCCAGGAGATCGTCGACATCACCGAGGCTCCTGCCAGCGAGGCCGGCGAGATCGTTCACGACGAGGGTGACGCCCACGAACGCATCCTGGCGTTCCTGGACGACCTGAAGATCATCTAGGAGGCCGTTGTGGGAATCTCGAAGATCTGGNTCTACGGCGAGTCGACCGACGGCGTCGTCACCACCTCGACCCTCGAACTNCTGGCCAAGGCACGCACCATCGCCGAGACCGTCGAGGTCGTCGTCNACGGCGACGCCTCGGCCGTGGCCGCCGAACTCGGCGAGCACGGNGCGTCCACCGTCCTGTCGATCGGCGAACTCGGCGACGGNCTGCCCGGTCCCCGCGTCGCCTCGGCCCTGGCCGGAGCAATCGACGCCGGCAANGGCCCAGANGTNCTGCTCTGCGCCACCAGNTACGACGGCCGTGACGTGGCCGGTCGCCTGTCGGNCAAGGTCGACGCACCGGTCATCACCAACGTGGTCGACCTCACNGTCGATGGNGACCGCCTTCTGGGNGTCGAGCCCGTCTTCGGCGGCTCGCTGAACGTGTCGACCGGCTTCACCGGCGACGGCACCGCCATCTTCCTCGTGCGCCCCAAGTCTTTCGCCGCCGAGTCGGCAGGCGGCGCTGCCGCTGCGGTCGGCAGCCTCGAGGTCGGCGACCTCGNCAACACCGCCGGCGCCACGGTCAAGGACCGNTTCGCCGAGGAGAGCACCGGCCCCAAGTTGGACGAGGCCGCCATCGTGGTCTCGGGCGGCCGTGGACTCGGTGGCGCCGAGCACTATGTGCTGATCGAGACGCTGGCCGGCCTCCTCAAGGGTGCCGCCGGCGCCTCACGGGCCGTGGTCGACGCCGGCTGGGTGCCCTACTCGTACCAGGTGGGCCAGACCGGCAAGGTCGTGAAGCCGACGGTCTACCTGGCCTGTGGCATTTCGGGCGCAACGCAGCACCTCGTGGGGATGAAGGGCTCAGCCAACATCATCGCAATCAACAAGGACGAGGAGGCCCCCATCTTCGGCGTGGCCGACCTCGGCATCGTCGGCGACCTCCACAAGGTCGTGCCGAAGCTCATCGAGGCACTCCAGGCCCGAGCCTGAGCCGCGGCGGGGCCTCNCCCCGCCACCGCCTACGCCCGGTCGGCCGCCTCCAGGGCCCAGGCCAGGCCNTCGGCCGGGTCCTCGACCGCCAGTTGCAGGTGCCAGCCCCGGGGCACGTGGCCGTCGTCCCACAGCCACCACCGGAGNTCNGCCACGGCGTCCCCGAGTTCGTCGGCGTCGGGTGGCCACGGAGCATCGTCGCCGGAGGNGCCGTCGAAGGTGTCGCCCAGCAGCCCCGCCAGCGTGGCTGCACACCACCANGCNTCGAAGCGCCCACGGGCCGCACCGCGCCGTCGCCCGTGCGCCCCGCCCGAGGCGGCCGCCCAGGNCATCCGNCCGANCGCCTCGTCGGGCTCGAGCCGNCGCATCCGCAGTCCGGGTGNACCGAGTGCGGCCACGGCCTCGGGCGCCGTTCCNCGCACGCAGACAGCCGTCGACGTNCCGTCCGACTCGGTCGTCCAGGTGCGCACGAGGTTGCGNAGCGCCTCGGTGCCGGGGTCGGCCACCGGTGTACCGGCTTCCGGCAGNTNCGTGGCCTCGAGGGCACCGGGTGGTGGCACCGGGTCCTCGACCGNATAGGGCCCGATTGCCGGGCCGTCGCAGGACGGTTCCCAGGCGGCCAGCCGGAGCGGCAGTCCGAGCGGGTCGGTGCCGAGGGACACGCCCGACAGGTCCTCGCCCCTGGCCACCCGCTCGTGGGCGACGATTGCCCGCACCGGGCCGNCTGGCAGGTGGTCGGCGAGGTCTGCCCACCGGTGTGCCGACGCGGCGACCTCGGCCAGCGGCGCGATGCCGAAGCGGGTGGCGTCGCGTCCGACGGCCCGTGCCGAATGGGCCGGGGGTGCCTGGAGGGCGAGACGGTGCTCGGCGTGGTCGGCGGCCGGCCAGAGTTGGTGGCCCCGTTCGACAGCCGGTCGCGAGCGCTCGGCCACCTGTTCCACGGTCGCCCAGTCGCCAACCGCGCAGGCGTCGTCGATGAGGTGCAGCAGGCCGTCGAGGTCGCCCTTGGCCAGCAGTTCATCGAGGGATGCGCTGCTCACGATTCGCTCACAACAGCGGCCAGGGGATGCGTCGACCGGTGGGGTCGAACGGGAGCACCCCGTCCTCACCCAGGGCGGCGGCCCGGGTCAGCACGGCGTCCCGTTCGAACGGGTCGAGCAGGGCGGCCAGTGACCCCGAGAGGCCGTCGTCGGCAAGGCGGCCCAGGTCGACCAGCAGTTCGTCGGCCAAGGGCTCGCCGCCCCAGTCCCAGATCACGGTCCGGACCTTGAACTGGTGGTGGAAGCACAGGGCGTTGTCGACCGCCCAGACTCCNCCGTCGTCGCCCAACAACACGTGGCCGCCCTTCCGGTCGGCGCTGTTGGCGACGAGGTCGAACGCNGCCAGNCGCTGCAGCGCCGCGACGTGATCCGGGTCGTCACGGAGCGTGAAGAAGTGTTGGTCGTAGTCGCACGGGATGTACAGCTGGAAGGAGCCCTCGCCGAGCGGGCCGTCGCGCACGACGGTCGGCGGGATCAGTCCCCAGCCGAGTTGTCGGGCCAGTTCCCAGGCGGCCGCCTCCCGGCGGAAGAGGCCGGGCGGGAAGTCGTGCAGGGGGCGCTCACCGCGGCCGGGCTTGTACACGCCCTGCAGGAGGAGGTCGCCGTACTGCACGTCGACGAGCAACGTGGCGTTCGACGACCACGGCATCCGGCCGAGGACGTCGACCTTGCCGCAACGGAGCACCTCCTCGGCGNCGGAATCGTCGATCGGCGGACGGGACCGGAACGGGCTTTCGGTGGCCTCGGTGCCGGCCNCCGACNCACCCTCAGTTGGCACAGGGGCACCAGCCCTCGTTGGCCGTCTCGAGGGGGGCGCCGCACCACTGGCACGGCGGCCGGCCGGCGGCCACGAGTTCCCGGGCCCGCACGACGAAGGCCATGACCTGTTCGCGCCGCAGGGGGAANCGCGCCTCGGCCGGAACGTCGTCGTCCCGGAGCAGTTCCTGCACCGTCAGCACCAGCCGGTCGGTGGTCTGCTGGTAGGCGACGCCGAGGTTGCCGACCACCCAGGCTGGCTCGTCGGGCTCGAGGAACTCCGGGGCCTCGNCCGGGTCGCCCGGTGGCTCGGGAGCCTCGGGAAGGTCCTCGAGGAGGCCGTCGAGGAACTCGGCCAGGCCCGATACCTGCTGTTTCTCGACCTTGAGCGACACGACCTCGTTGCCCCGTCGGGCCTGGAGGAAGAAGATGCGGCGACCCTCGGGTCCAACGGCGCCTGCCGTGAAGGCGTCGGTGTCGTCCCAGTCGATCTCGGGCCGTTCCATCGCAGGCGACGCTATCCCCGGTTCGGCGTCGGTTCGGCCCTCATCTGCAGGGCGCGGGCGGCGCCCATCTGGTCGAGGTAGACCAGCATCTCCTGGGTATTCGACGCCGGGTCGAGNATGCGTGCCCGGTAGGCGTCGATCACCACCTGCTGGACGGCCGGGTCGTGCGGGTCGGCCANCCANGCCCAGTCGGCGAGGTGGCAGGCCTGTGCCACGTCGGCCTCCAGGCGGGCCCTGGCGGCGGCNACGAGCGCCCCGGTGCCNCCGGCCAGGTCGGCGATCGTCTGNGCCTGGTCGGCGAGCGGGGCGGGCGACCANTGCGAGGGGATNTCGTCCCACCAGCCGGTCCAGCGCTTGATGACCATCTTGGCGATGTCCTGNGGCGTCACGTACTGGACCTTGAGCGTGGCATGGNCGGCGAAGCGCTCGGGCCAGTCGAGCGTGTCCACGATGAGGTCCTTGCGNAGGCGCCGGTTCAGCCCGNNGACGACATGGTCGATGATGTGCTCGATGGCGTCGGCNTGGATGCCCAGTTCCGACCTGATGAGGNCGGGGTCCGTGATCTCGTCGCCGTGGCCGGGGAACAGGGCGAGCGGCCCGAGGTCGGCCATCTCACGCAGTGCCGCGACCCACTCATCCGTGCCGCGTTGCACCCGCTTGCCGTTGCCGAGGTTCGGGAGGAAGCCCTGGTAGTAGTCGGCGCTGTAGAGGGCCCGGCGGTCGGGGAGCCAGACGTATGCCTGGTCGTCGGTCTCTGCCGGGTGGTGGACGACGTGGACCGGTTCCCCTCCGACCTCGAGTTCGATGTGGTCCCTGAACTCGACCGTCGGCCACACGAAGTCGTCCCGACCGGCCGGAAGGTGGTGGGGCGGTTGGTTCATGTACCTCGCAACCATTCCGCGCAGGCGCGTGTAGTACTCGAACCTCCGGGCGACGCCTTCGTGGGCGACGATCCGGGGGCCTCCGGCGACGATGGTGGCTTCGTCCTCCATGAGGGCCCAGGTGCCGTATGCGTGGTCCACGTGGCCGTGGCTGTAGACGATGGTGTGGATCGGGGCATCGGACACCGATCGGATCGCCTCGAGCAGCGCCGGACCCCCGGGTGCCATGGCGGTGTCGCAGACCACGAGTCCCTCGTCGGTCTCGAAGACAGCGGAGTTGACGATCGGCAGGCGCACCAGCCACGAGCGGGGGGCGACCTCGACGACCCGGGTCTTGGCCCTGAGGTCCTCGACGGCCGACTGGTGGTCCCGCTTGAACATCGCCGTGGCGGCGGACCGGGAGTAGTCGCCGCCGAACGCCCCCCCCTCGGCGATGCGATCCAGGAGTTCGGGGTCGGCCAGGGCGAGGTCGATGCGTGCCGCCGTGCAGGCCTCGAGGTCGAGTTCGATGAGGTCGGCGGGATCGGTCATCGGTTGCCCCGGATCTCGATCAGGATCGGACCAGGCCGGTGAGCGGCCCGTGGGCGTTGACCGCCAACACGATCGGATGGTCGTCGGTGTGGAGCACGGCGCTGATCGAGCAGGTGCCGACGGTGAGGCGCTGGAACAGGTCGAGCGGGGTGCCGAGCGACGACGCCAGGGCCGCCTTGATGGTGTCGGCGTGCGAGACGCAGACGATGGTGCCGCCGGGATGGGCGGCGACGAGGTCGGCGACCTGACCGGTCATGCGGGCCTGCATCTCGGCGAACGACTCGCCACCGGGGAACCGGAACTGCGACGGCTGGCGTTGCACGGTTCTCCAGGCCTTCAACCTGGAGAGGTCCCTGAGGCGGCGGCCGGTCCACCTGCCGAAGTCGCATTCGTTGAGTCCGCGTGCGGTGCGCACCCGTAGGCCGAGTGCCCGGGCGATCGGCGCAGCGGTCTCGCGGGCCCGTTCCATCGGTGAGGCGTAGACGGCTGCAACGCCCCTGCCCGGGAGTCGGTGGGCGGCATCGACCAGGTGTCCGGCGACGACCGTCGCCTGTTCGACGCCCTCGTCGGCGAGGTGCAGGCCGGGGGCCCGACCCGGCAGCAGGGTTCCCGTGGTCGGGGTCCGACCGTGGCGTACGTACAGCACGAGCGTCGATGGCATGGCTGTCCAACCTACATTGCAGCCGTGGAGCAACTCCGAGCCCTGGCCGACCTGCACGACGAGGTCGTCGCCTGCCGGGCCTGCCCGCGGCTGGTGGGGTGGCGGGAGCAGGTGGCCGCCGAGAAGCGGGCCGCCTACCGAGACCAGGACTACTGGGGGCGCCCCGTGCCGGGCTTCGGCGACCCCGGGGCTCGCATCCTGATCGTGGGGCTCGCCCCGGGCGCCCACGGCGCCAACCGGACCGGTCGGGTCTTCACCGGTGACCGCTCCGGCGACTTCCTCTTTGCGGCGCTGCACCGGGCCGGCTTCGCCAACCAACCCGGGTCCGACCACGTGGACGACGGCCTAGCGCTCACCGACGTGTTCATCACGGCGCCGGTGAAGTGCGTGCCGCCGGCCAACAAGCCGACGGGGGAGGAGCGGTCGGCCTGCCGGCCCTTCTTCGTCCGGGAAGTGGATGCGCTGGTCGAGGTGAAGGTCATCGTGGTGCTCGGGCAGATCGGTTACGTGGCCGCCGCTGCAGAGTTCGGCCTGTCGCCCCGTCCGAAGTTCGGGCACGGCGTCGAGGCGGCACTGCCGGATGGACGGACCATCCTCTGTTCGTTCCACGTGTCGCAGCAGAACACGTTCACCGGGCGCCTCACCGAGGACATGTTCGACGCCGTACTCGATCGGGCCAGGGCGCTCGCCACCGCATGAGGCCCACCGAGGCGCGGGTCGTCGCCGGTAGCCTCCTGCCCGTGATACGCCGCACCCGAACCCTCTCCATGCCTTCCCGCCTGTCTGCCCTCGCCGTCGCCGGGATGTTGTTGGTCGGCTGTGCCAGTTCTGGAACCCCGGTGGGTTGGGACGATCAGGCCGACGAGACCGGCCGAGGACTGGCGGAGCGAAACTTCCTCGATGCCTGCATCGAGTCCAACGGCGCCCTGAGCGAGTCCAGGGCCACCACGATGTGCGAGTGCGTCCTCGCCGAGGTGCAGGGAAGCGCCACCTGGGATGACTACAAGCGGCTCAACGACCACTTCAAGGACAAAGGCGACGAGGTCACCGAGAGCGGCCTGGCCGACTTGTTCCCCTGGTTCACCGACGCCGTCGCCGCCTGCAACACCTGAGCCGGCTGCCCGGGACGTGAACGGCTTTCCGGCGTTCCCCCGTGGTCTCACCGCACCGCTCCTCACCCCCTTCGAGGACGACGGCACGGTCTCGCACGGCCGCTACGTCGAGCACGCCCAGCGACTGCTCGACGGGGGTTGTGTGGCCCTGGTGCCCTTCGGCACCACCGGAGAGGCCCTGTCCGTTGGCATTCACGAGCGCACGACCGCTCTCGAGGCACTCGTGGAGGGCGGCATCGACGCTTCAGTCCTGCTGCCCGGCACCGGGCTCTCCAACGTCCCCGACACGGTCCACCTCACCCGCCACGCCGTCGGGACGGGCTGTGCCGCCGTGCTGGTGCTGCCGCCCTTCTACGTGAAGGACCCGTCCGACCAGGGGCTCGTCGACCACCTCGAGGCGCTGGTCGACGGCGTCGCCGACGACCGCCTCCGCATCGTGCTGTACCACATCCCCCAGGTGGCCGGCGTGGGCTGGCCGGTCGACGTCGTCCGACGCCTCCACGACGCCCACCCCGACACGGTCGTCGGCATCAAGGACTCGTCCGGCGACTGGGGCACCACGGCCGCCTTCTTCGGCATCGACGGGTTGGCGGTGTGGCCGGGCTCCGAGGCCTGGCTGCTCGACGGCCTGGGCGAGGGGGGACCGGGGTGCATCTCGGCGACCGCCAACGTGAATGCGCCGGCCATCTCGGAGGTGGTCGCCCTGCACCTTGCTGGCCGCCACGACGTGGCCGCCGTTGCCCTGGGCGAGGCGCGGGAATGGCGGGCCGGACTCGGTGAGCCGCTCGTGCCTGCCATGAAGCGCCTGCTTGCTCAGCGCCTCGACGACCCGACTTGGGCGAACGTGCGCCCGCCCTTCGAGGTGGCGCCCGCGTAGGTCGACTGGCGCTACGGGGCGGCCCTGACCGGCAGGCCCACCCGGGCCGACGGGTTGGCCCACTCGGGCCAGCGGGCCCGGCTCTTGGCAGCCAACTTGTGCATGAGGGCGATGGCACCGGGGTCGCTGTCGCCGGGTCGGGACTCGATCACGCCCTCGTCGACCATGGTCGAGATGATGTGGCGCCCCAGTTCGGTGCGGACGATCGTGAGCGTCCAGTCGTTGTGCTCGCCGATGCCGCCCGTCGAGATGTCGGCGTGCTCGGCGGCGAAGTCGGGGCAGAGGTTGCAGCCCTCCCGGGTCCAGGCGTGGCATTCCTTGAGCGGCACCTCGTGGTAGTCGCCGTTCTCCATCCAGACCTGGAAGACGCCCTTGATGTTCATCTTCACGATCTCCTCCTTGCGGAGGCGGTACTTGGCCTCGAACAGTTCCTCGAAGATCGAGTCGTCGAACGACTTGGAGCAGAGCAGCCCGATGTTGAGCTTGATGGGCCTGCCGGACTTGCCCACCTTGCGGTGCCACATGACGGGGCCGATCGACGTCTGGCAACTCATGCCGACCAGCGCCAGGGACTTCAGCCCCTTCTCGCGGGCCTCCGTGATGGCCAGCGTGTTGGCCGAGTAGGTGTAGCGGCTGCCCGCTCCGGCGAGCACCGAGGCGCGGTCGGTGGCGAGGGCGGGGACCGCCTGCCAGCCCCCGCCGTCTCCCCCGAGGTGGGAGACGAGTGCGCCGTCGATGACCCCGTTGTCGAGGCACCAGATGAGGATGGCCGAGACCAGTCCGCCGTCCTGTCCCTGTTCGTGGACGGCTTGTTCGCTGGCCCGGGTGAGGAGGATGTCGCGGTAGATGCCGGACACCTCGTCGGGCCGGCGCTCGCGGGCGAAGAGGTGCCGGTCGGCCTCGGACTCCCAGTCGCGGAAGCGGGGGCAGGCCCGGGTGCAGGAGGTGCAGCCCTTGACGCCGTGGACGCAGTCGTCGGCGCCGAGCTCGTCCTCGAGGTGGAACGGCTTGTAGGCGCCGGGCTCGTGCCGGTAGCCGATGACGTCGTGGGGGCAGGCGATCACGCAGCCGGCACAGCCCGTGCACAGGCCCGTGTCGATGACCTCTTCGTAGAGTTCCTTCCACTGGTGCGGCCACTTCTTCGTCGACTTGACCGTGGGGGGAGCGTTAGCCATCACACGAACCCTAGCCCTCTCCTCTCCGCCGACCCGGGCCGGATCCGGGCTCTAACGTGCGCCGTCGTTCGTCGCCTGCAGGGGTTCGGACGCAGGGAGCATGGGCATGGCGAGGATCGTGGCCATGGGCGGTGACGGGATCGGCCCCGAGGCCGTCATCCTCCCGAATGGTGGCCCGTAGGGTTCAGGATCCGGCGGCGAGTTCCTTCTTCCGGCGGATCCAGGCCGCCACTTCCTGACCGAAGGAGGCCGGGTTGTAGACGTCCTCCTCGGACTTCCAGCGCCCGTCGCCGGCGTACTCGAGGATGGTGAGGTTGGATGGCTGGTGGATGCTGCCGTCACCGGGGTCGGCGAACCGGTTCCGGATCTTCGTCACGACCCGTCCGGCTTCGACGTCGATCAGGTGCCAGTCCGTGGGGAAGGCCACCATCTCGCTGGCAGGCCACTCGGCCATGGTTGCGGTGATCCATTCGAGGATCGCAGCCCGGCCGTGGAACTCGCCGAGGTGGTGTTCGAGGTAGTGGGCGTCCTCGGTGAACATCTCGGACCACTCACTCCAGTCGCCGGAGTCGGCGGCCGCATCGGCGCGTCGGGTGAACTCGGCGAGTGTCTCCTCGATTTCCCCTCGGGTGAAGTCGGCCATGACGGTGCTCCTTCGGCTCGGCGTTCGCCACAACCTAGGCCGCCGGATGGTCCGGTTCCCGAGGCGGTGGGGACACCACGCAGTGGGGATGTCCACCGATTCGGCGCCGGAGGTCCGGACCGATGAACCCTGTGCCTGCTGGCGCCCCTGGCGGGACTCGAACCCACGCACACGGCTCCGGGGGAGCCGTGTCTCTGGACGGCGGCCTGAAGCCGTTGGGAGTCGAGGGACGGGACACCTGGCAAC